>CAXBBB010000370.1:0-3587 GCA_963973615.1 uncultured Rhodothermales bacterium
CCCCGCCGATTGGACGAGCAACCACGACTTGGCCTACCTCTTCCTGACGCTCGCCTTGGGCGCCGACGGCGACCTCGGCCCCCGCGAAATTGCCTTTATCGACACCCGGTTGGGAGACGACAGCGAGGTCATTCTCGACGAAGCGCGGACGTTCTACGCCGCTCACAACGACAGCCAGACACAGTCCATCGTGCTCCGCCGCCTGCGCGACCGCTGGCCCGAGTCCGATCGCGCCCACATGCTCCGCGACCTGGTCAGCCTCGCCAACGCCGACGGCCGCTTCATGGACGAGGAGGAGGACCTGATCAACAGCCTGCTCTACGCCTGGGATATCGACCCGGCGCAGTTGTACAAAGCATGAGATCGACGTTGGAGTAAAGCTGACAGCTTCTTTATGCCTGTAAGTCTGATCATCGTCATCCTCGCGAACGCGGGGATCCAAACGAGCCTCACCATCGCATAGATTCCCGATTTGTCGGGAATAGACGTTGCAAAAAGAGCGAGGCAACTGCGTAAATCCTAATCCTGTGACAATGACGACGTCCATTCGCACGCTCCTCGCCCTTCTGATGCTAGTGGCCGCGCCACTGGCCGCTCAGACGCCGGACTCGATGTCGGCGATGCGATTCGGCGGTAGCTCCATTGAGACGCAGGCCTATGACTACCTCCTCAGCCTGCCCGATGGTTACCAGGAGGGCGACGTGAAATGGCCGCTCGTGCTGTTTCTCCACGGTTCGGGCGAACGCGATGGTGAACTGAGTAAGGTCGCCACGCATGGGCCGCTGCGCCACGTGCGTGAGGGGACGAAGTATCCATTTGTCCTCGTGGCGCCGCAGCAGCCCCAAGGTTCGTGGTGGGACGCTCGCTCGCTCGGCGCACTGCTCGATCACATCGAGGCGGCATACCGCATCGACGCGTCCCGGATTTACGTCACTGGCTTGAGCATGGGTGGGTTCGGCGCGTGGAATATGGCTGAGACCTTTCCCGACCGCTTCGCCGCTGTCGCTCCGATCTGCGGAGGAGGAACGCCCGGGCGTATTTGTTCGGCTATCGAGAGTGGGACCCAGTTTTGGGCCTTTCACGGCGCACTCGATCAGGTCATACCTGTTGGCCGTTCGGTCGAGATGATTCAGCGGATCTACGGCTGCGGCGGCACGGCCCAACTCACCATCTACCCCGACGCCCATCACGACAGTTGGACGCGCACCTACGCCGATCCCGCGTTTTGGGAGTGGATGCTCGCCCAGCGCCGTACCGACAAAGACTGAGTGAGACCGCTTGTCGCCGGACATCAAACGTGAACACGAGGGCAGGCGGGCACGTTAGCAGACGCGATCTATCCGACCTGTCCGCATGGCCTATTCCGCCGAGATCAGCCGCGTCTCGCCTACCGCTTTCCTCTTTCTGCTCGACCAATCGGCGTCGATGCAAGACCGATTTGGAGGTGCCGAGCAGCGAGGCGATGCGGCGCCGACCAAGGCGCGCGTGCTGGCCGACACGGTCAACAAACTGCTGCAAAACCTCGTCCTTCGCTGCGCCAAGGAAGACGGTGTCCGCGATTACTTCCACGTCGGCGTGATCGGCTACGGACCGCGCGTGCAGCGGTTGATCGAGCCAGTAGAGGGCGAGGGCGCTCCGGGCGGATTGGTGCCGATCTCGCACCTGGCCGAACGCCCGCTTCGCCTCGATACCCGCGTCAAACGCGTACCTGACGGCGATGGCGGTTTCCGAGAGCAGCAGGCCCGCGTGCCCGTCTGGTTCGACGCCAAAGCCGAGAACGGAACGCCGATGTGTGCCGGACTCGACCTGGCAACGCAGGCTGTCCGCTCGTGGACCGAGGCGTACCCCGACGCGTTTCCCCCAACCGTCATCAACGTCACCGACGGCGAGGCCACCGATGGCGAGCCGCTGCGTTATGCTCAGACGCTGCGCAGTTACGGCACGCGCGATGGCGAGGCGCTGCTGTTCAACGTGCACCTGAGCGAGACCAATCAGGCGCCTGTCACCTTCCCCGACTCAGCCGAGGAGTTGCCGACCGACGATCCGTACGCTCAGACCCTGTTTCAGATGTCGAGCGCATTGCCGTTTTCGATGCGAGCGGCTGCCGAAAGTGAGGGCTTCCGCGTCACGCTCGACACGCGCGGCTTTGTCTACAACGCCGATCCGGGTGCGCTCGTCAAGCTGCTCGAAATCGGCACACGTCCCAGCAACCTGCGCTGATGCGAGCCGTCAGCCAGAGCATCGCCAAATGGGGGAGCACGCCGAACGAGAACGAGGACGCCGCCGCGTGGAGTGCGACTGAGGGGGTTCTACGCGCCTGTATCGCCGATGGAGCAACTGAGTCGGCCTTTTCGCGAGAGTGGGCACGTGCGCTGTCCCGCTCTTTTTGCAGCGACGGGCGGTTCGACTCGGCGTGCCTCGAGTGGGAGCGCAAGGCGGCGCGACGCTCGGCAGACCTACCGTGGTATGTCGAAGCGAAAGTCGCACAAGGTGCGCACGCGGCAGCGCTGGGCATTGTCGTCGACGGCCGCTCGTGGCACGCGTGGGCGACGGGGGACTGTGCGCTGTTTATCGTCGATTCAGACGGGACGATGGCGTCGGCGTGGCCGTTCGAAAGTGCGGACGCGTTCGGCTCGACGCCCGACCTGTTCGTGTCGACGCGCTCTTCTGCTCCGCTGCACGAGCAGTCCAGCCGATTGAAAAGAGGGCATCGCCTCTTGCTCACGACCGACGCAGTGGCGGCGCACGTGCTCGGCAACTCAGCCGATCTGAGCAGCCTGATTGATGCGCTCGACTCGGAAGCCAACTTCGCTAGGTGGACCGACGCGGCGCGCGCTGACGGAATGCGCAACGACGACACGACTGCGCTGCTGATCACACTCTGACGCCATGCCCTCTGCTCAAGCGTTTGCCGAAGCTGTCCAGTTTCCCGATACGGCGTTTACCGACTCGCTCCTGGCTGGCTGCACGCCCGACCTGACTACGCTCGGCCTTCCGCGTGGCATCTCGGGCGCGTTTGCCATAGTGTTTCGGATGACGGATGCGATGGGCGACGCGTGGGCCGCCAAGTGCTTCTTCAATCCGTCGCCCGACCTTCGGGGCCGCTTTTCTGCGTTGTCCGCCCGCCTGGCTGATCATCCCGTCGACGCCGTCGCGCCGTTCAATTTTCTTCCGGGTGGCATCCGGGTCGAGGGGCAGGCGTGGCCGGTCCTGCGGATGCCCTGGCAGTCGGGCCGCTCCTTGATCTCGCACGTGCAGCACCACTTGAACGAGCCGGACGCCCTCGTCGCTCTGGCTTCCGCGCTGGCTGCCACTCAGCGCGATCTGGAAGCCGCCGGTATCGCTCACGGCGATTTGCAGCACGGCAACATCCTCGTCGACGGAGATGCGCTCGCGCCTCGGATTCGCTTGATCGACCTGGACGCCGCCTTTGTCCCTGCGCTTCGAAAGCTGGACAGCTTGGAGGCCGGTCACCGCAACTACGCCCATCCCGATCGCGGCCCGTCGGACTTCGGCCCGTATGTCGATCGCTTCACGTTTCGTGTTCTCGATGCGTCGTTGCGCGCACTGGCGGCTCGCCCCAATCT
>CAXBBB010000371.1:0-3580 GCA_963973615.1 uncultured Rhodothermales bacterium
CGACCGATATGACCGGACTGATCTTCGCCGCCGGACGCGGCACCCGCCTCGCCCCTCTCACCGACACGACGCCCAAGGCGATGGTAGAAGTAGGCGACACCCCCCTTCTGCAACACACGGCGGATCGGCTAATCGAGGCGGGTTGCGACCGACTCATCGTCAACACGGCGTATCTAGCCGATCAGGTCGAAGACTATGTCGAGCGAAAGGGTGATTTAGGCGTCGAAACGCTCTTGTCGTTTGAGCCAGGAGGCCCCTACGAAACGGGCGGCGGCCTCCTCCACGCGCGCGACCTACTGCCTGACGCCCCCTACCTGATCCACAACGTCGACATCCTGAGCGAAATCGACCTCTCTGCGCTCTACGCAGCGCACGACCCCGGCTGCCTGGCCACGCTGGCCGTCCGCGAGGCCACGACCGAGCGCTACCTACTCTTCGACGACATCGGACTGATGGGATATGCGCACGACGGTGGCGAGAAGCAGGTGCGTGAACCCGAAGGCACCCTGCACAGATTCGATTTCTGTGGCATCCAGGTAGCGAGCCCGGGTCTGATCGACACGTTCGAGGAGACCGGGACATTCTCGATCATGACGTCCTACCTGCGGCTCGCCAAAAGCGGCGCGTCGGTCAAGCCGTATCACGTCGGTGCGGCGTATTGGCTCGACGTAGGTACACACGACCGCCTGGAGGAAGCCGAGCGTTACGTCAGCGGGCAGCGCGGGTGACGACGGCTTCTTGGAGTCGTGGGGGGCGGATGCCTTTGAGTACAAAAGCGCCGATCACGCCCGCGACAAATCCGCCGACGTGCGCGCCGTACGCTACGCCTCCGGTCTGTTCGGCGGCGAAGAACGAGCCGTAGCCGTTGAAAAACTGAAACGCAATCCACAGCCCGAGCACGACGACAGCAGGCACGCTGACGACGAAGTAGAAGAGCAACGCCCGCACCTTGTTGCGCGGAAACAGGACGAGGTATGCGCCCAGCACGCCCGAGATCGCACCCGACGCGCCCAGGTTGGGAATCACTCCGTCGGGGTCGAGCGCAACTTGAGCCAGCCCGCAGGCGAGGTAGAACAGGGCAAATGTGATCGGCCCAAAGCGATGCTCCACGTTGTCGCCGAAGATCCAGAGGTAGAGCAGGTTGCCGCCCAGGTGCAGCCACCCGCCGTGCATGAACATCGCCGACAAGATCGTCAGGTAGATCGGAACCGGCCCGGGAGTGTGCGTGATGACGGCGCGCTGATCGCCGACTTGCATCGTCACGTCACCGACCAAATCCTGACCCGTCATGATCTCCTGCGGAATGACGCTCCATCCGTACGTGAAGGCCTCGTTGCCGCCCATGCCTTGAAAGAGGATGAAAACGATGACGTTGGCGGCGAGAAAGACGAGCGTGACCCAGGCCGTTCGGGTCAGGCGGCGGTCGTCGTCGGAGAGCGGAAAAAGCATAAGCGGTCGGTGAATCGAATGCGTAAGATGCGCTCCAATCGATCCGTATTGTCATGCCCGCTTCCGCCCACACCTCGAAATTCCCGATCCGGCACGTCGCCATTATCGGGACCGGGCTGATCGGCGGCTCATGGGCACTGGCGTTGAAGCGCCACGCCCCCGACGTGCAGGTGACTGCGTGTGACCGCCCTTCCGTCTTGGCTGTCCTGACCTCGCGCGGCGGCTGCGACCACGGTGTCGCCGATCCCGTCCAAGCCGTCGCCGACGCCGACCTAGTCATCCTCGCTCCGCCTCTCGCCTTCCTCGAACAGATACTGCGAACGATCTCACCACACGTACGGCGCGATGCGCTCGTGACCGACGTCGGCTCGGTAAAAACCGGTATCGGCGAGGTGGCAGACAAGTTACTTCCGGGCCGTTTCGTCGGGGGCCACCCGATGGCCGGGAGCGAGTTTGCAGGCGTTACCCACGCTTCGCCGCTGCTGTTCGAGAACGCCGCCTACGCCCTGTGTCCGACTCCAGCGAGCACGAAGCATCGGCGGTTCGAAGCGCTCGTCGAGCTGATCGACACCATCGGTGCGCGCGCGCTCTCGCTCGACGCACGCGCACACGACCTGGCCGCTGCCCACGTCTCGCACGTGCCGCAACTATTAGCCATCGCCCTGACCAACGCCGTAGGTACACATACCCGGGTGGAGCCGATGACGCGCCTCTTGGCCGGGGGCGGCTTCCGTGATATGACGCGCATCGCCTCATCGCCCTACGGCACGTGGGCAGGCATTCTGGCTGCCAACACGCCCGCCATCCGCCACGCGCTCGCATCGGTCCGCGCCCAACTCGACCAACTGGAAGCCGCCCTCGCCGCCGACGACACGGACGCGCTCAAAGCAGACTTCGACGCCGCCAATCAGACGAGGCACGACGTACCCAACCGTCGCAAAGGCCTGCTCCGCGCCTATCCCGAATTGCTACTTCACGCAGTCGACCGGCCCGGCTTCCTCGCCGAAGTGTTCGTCGCCCTCGCCCAGGCCGAGTTGAACGTCAAAGACGTAGAACTCCTCCTCGTGCGCGAGGGAACGGGCGGAAGCTTCCGCCTGGCGTTTGCCTCAGACGACGAAATCGGACGCGCGCTGACGGCCCTGGAAGATGCCGGGTTTTCGGCCGAACGGAAGGCGTGACTCAGGCATCTGGCCTACAAACCACGTCACGGGATCAAGCCGAGGTGGACGCTGACGTCGGACTGGTGCAGGAGGACCGACGTGTGGCCCAGCCAATCTTCATGTTCGGCCTTTGCGTCGCCCGAAGCCAAAGGTCACGCCTCTCTATTTCTTTGCCTTTGCCGAGAGTACGCTTCCTCATCTTCGTACATGTTAGCCTCAGGTATCTCAATTCTAGCGCTGCTGTGGTTCTCGGCACGTAGCATCTGCGCTTGAGTCTCCACAACGACTTTGCGCACTACTTCCTCAATCTCAATACCTGGTGACCCTGCCGCTGCCTTGGTTTCATACTCAGCCTCATCGTTCTTGCGTTTGTAGAACTTGAAGATCTGGAACGTCGCGGCTGTCGACGTGATGACGAGCGACAGGAGTCCAAGAGAGAAAACGACACTGTAGATCGCTCCCCAAAACATTGGAATATTAGGAAGCATCGCTCATACGTAGAACAAAACAGGCTCTGGCGCGCAGAGCACGAGGAAGTAGGAGCGAGCAACGTAGGCACAACAGACCAAACGTGGCAAGCCGCGCGCCTTTGCGTCGCCCGCACCAAGGGTTATGCCGCTGGCGCCTGCTACTTGTTGGGATGATAGTAATCTGAGCGGTAGATCGTCGCTCGCTTATGATCCTGCTTCTTCTCTGACCACTCCGATTTCAGAGATCCCGCAATCGCACCCGACGAAGTGCCCGTCAGAGGTTCGGCAGGATCGGAGGCTGTGAGACGCTCGCGAGCCTTCATTCGAGACGATTCGTCAGTGAGACGATGGCGTCCTTGCACGATCAAAGCAGCAATGCTGAAAACAGCGACGGCGAAGAGAAGCCAGAAAAGCCAGTTACCGTTACTCATCGTACTAGAGAAGCGTCATAACAGCAACTGTGTGAGAAGTCAACTGGCGATGACACTTTTTCCGTGCCAC
>CAXBBB010000372.1:0-3564 GCA_963973615.1 uncultured Rhodothermales bacterium
AGTCTTCCCGGTGGGGAACGAATGCCGCCCCGTCCACGGATACCACGGTTGACCACGTCTCAGGACATGGGGAGGACAGGGGTAAGCCACGTTCAAACTTCGATCGGGGACAGCCCGCCGCCGGGGTTGGTGGACATAGAGAGCGCGCTCGAACTCGACGCCCCGTTCGCATCATGACTCGTCCCGATCCCACCCGTGCCACTGCTCGTCCAGTTCGAGGTATTTCACATAACCTCTCGATGCCATCGCAAAGCGGGGGTCCGTCAAAAAATGTAGCACAAAACCTCTGACGCCATGGGATGGGAAGAGCGGTCCGGCCGCAGTTACTACTACCGTAAGCAGAGAGACTCCGACGGAAACGTGAGTAGCATCTACATAGGCCCAGGCCGAACGGGGGAAATCGAGGAGGTCGTCGGACAACTCAAACACATAATGCAGTTGCGGCAACCCCCATGTCCAACAGATGCAGCTCTTCTCGCGCTGCTCAGGAGCGAGCGCACCTGCATGCAGCTAGCCCAAGCCCACCTACTAGCTACGGGCCACCGAACGCACCGAGGCCAGTGGAGACGCAAGCGGCAACTACGCCCTCACTCCTCGTCCTCCAACACCAAGAATCACTCGCCCCGCATGCCGAACACATCCCTAGCCAAATCCGAGACAAGTGGCGTAATTCGACCTGTAGCCAACGCAGAACTGACTCGCCTCCTTAGCGCGTGTAATCACTCCAATCCCAAGCCAGAGGACGTTCAGGCGCTTCGCGACTGCTTACGCCGCGAGTCGGTAGATACAGCTTTAGATATGAGAGGCAAAATGCGGGAGGTGACTTTGTCTCTTGCAGTTCCAAACGGCAACTCACTACAGAGAGAGGTGACGCTCCTCAGAATGGAGCGAGCAGAGGAAGAAATGCTGGAGGATGGTAGCGGACCGGTCGAGCGCCTGCTTGCCACTCAAATCGTGTCTGCGCATGAGATACTGTGCGTACTGCAGAGAAGCCACGCTGAACTACTTGTCAAGAACGCACCTGAGAAGCAAGTAGAGGCTTGGGACAAACGAGTAGGAGCGGCGCAGAAGCGCCTTCTGCGGGCGTGCGAGTCGCTCGAGCGAGTGCGACGCCTAAAGCGGCGCGGACCGGTGCAGATCAACGTCGCCGCCACTGGGGGCACCTTCCAGCAGGTCAATCAGTCCAATGAAACTGATTAAATGCCGTTCGTCTCAGCAGTTGGCTGCTGGTCGGTGGTCAGATTGCAACTCAACCCATCCTGCATGACAAACCTTTTCGAAGCGATGGCCTGGCGCGTCATGGCAGAATTGATGAGGAGGCACAGCCAGCATTATGAGTTGACTCGCATGCATCCCAACGGCGGGCAGTCGGATTACCTCACACTCCTCGAGGAAAGCGAACCACGCCTGCTGCTGGGACCCGGCCACACGCTCTTGCTATGGCCCGCCGAAGGAGAGAACACGATGATCCCAGCGTCACAGATCTGGCCTTCAAGCTCACCAGAAACCCCCTTCGACCTCCGCAACGTGGTAGACCTGGGGAGCCGCCTGCTCCAGAAACACGTACCGAACCCGCTCCCTAAGAGCAACCGAAGAGTCCTGACGAATCGGGTGATGGCGGCCGCGTCAGCGAGTGGCGCGTTTGAACAAGACCGATACGTGTGGGAGAATGGATACATGGACCCCTCCGGGCTAGGCGGCGGGCATCAGCAGTCGTGGTTCGACAGATTTCCAGACGCCCTATCCGACTCCCCAAAGGCTAAGGTCGATCTCAGGGGCTATGGTAAACTCGATAGATCGTTCTGGTTTTGGCTGCGCCAAGGAGAGCCTCAAATCTGCCTCCGAATCGATGGTATGTGTTACGGCCCTGCGGGATGGAAGAGCGACCTAATGCACCATTACCGCCAAGGAGGCCGAGTCAGCGAGGCGCTCTACCAAGGCTTGAAACCTAGCCTACTTTAATCTATCCGCAGGAAGGAGAGGCTACGACCACCGAACCAACTGATCCTAGGTGAATGCGATGTCCCCGTCTGCGTAGAACGAAGTGCGATTGGGGTGCTGCTCGAAGCGCACGCCGTCGTCACCCGCGATAGGGTAGCGGTGGTCGTAGCGCCCGTCTAGAACAGCCTGTGGGATCGCCTCATCGAAAGCCAGGCACTTGTGCGGCGCAATACCCTCCGGATCTTCGTCGTACCACAGGCAGCTCTGGCACATCGTAAGCAGACGACGGGAGGCCCGGGCTCCAGGCGTGCTCGCGCTGCCCCACTTCTCAGCCAGGTCCGGGACACGTCGAGGCTTCTCGAAATTGAACGGAGCCGGGTCGGGTACGGCCGCGCTAGGACCAAACTGGTAGCGCTGGTAATCGTCGCGCGGAAAGTGCGACCGGTGATCGTGGAGATTATAGACGATAGAGTCCGGGATGCCCGCCGGGAAGGCAGTACACATCCAGTCGCTATGGCCCTCTAGGTGAGTTGTGCGCGGATCGCTACCACGCTCGAGTAGCAAACGACAGCTCAGGCACTGCGGAGGGCGTTCGTCGAGCATATTACTGACCATAGAGCAACCGACATAGGGAATCCGAATCGAGGCTGTATAATCCACGCAGCCAGGTCTTGTTCGGACCACAACGCATCCCATAGAGCCCATCCGCACTCCTTTGCCCTCTCCCCAGACCTCTTATTCTGCAGATACTGCTAACAAGGCGGTCTTCATCTGGCAGGTCACCGATGATCTCCTCCGGAGCGCATTCAAGGCCCACCAGTACGGCGACGTGGCGCTCCCCTTCGTCGTACTCCGCCGCCTCGACCTCGTCCTCAAGGACAGGAAGTACGATGTGCTCGCGGCGTAGAGCGCTTTCGGGGTGGACCCGACGAAGCCATGCCCAGTCAGACCATGACTCGGCACTTGTGTAAGTCGCGAACGACGGAGTTTAAATGCCGGTGCAACCCCGATAATTCACCATCGGTGACAGGGTCAAATCGAGGTTCTGGAGGACCCCCGCTAACAGGTAAGGCACACGGGCTAGGCAGTTGTCAGACATCAATGGCACGCGCGTGGGGTTGGGGCCACTAATGTATCCCGCGTACCTTAGAGCGGACCTAGGCTAGTGATGCAGCACTGCGGGCGGTACAGCTGTGGTGCTTGCTCGTTCTTCTCTATGCATCTTTGCTCAACACGGATACGCACGCACGACTAGTGATACAATACCTTCAGCAGGCCGAGCCCTTCGGATTTCGCACGGGCGAGCGCGGCGTCCACAACACGAGGACCGTCATGCTCGACGACTTGGCGGTGATCCTCGAGATGTTCCCCCCCGACACGACGAAGGAGACATACCGCGAGGCCGTTGTCGACGAGAACGTCCTTGGCAAGCGGACGGCCTCGACACGGAAGTACAACTTCCAGCGGCTGGCCGAGCTCTATGCGCTCGATCCCGAAGTCCTGGTCTTCCGCCTCCTCCGTCAGTATTGGGACGCCGATGAGGGGCCTGGACGCCCGCTCGCTGGGATGCTCTGCGCCCTCGCACGGGATCCAATCCTCCGGATGACGGCGGAGCCGGTCCTT
>CAXBBB010000373.1:0-3561 GCA_963973615.1 uncultured Rhodothermales bacterium
CCGCTCACGAACAGCGTCGACACGTAATGCAATCGCTCGAACCGTTCGCTGCGTCGTAGGGCGTCGACCACGTGGCGCGTCCCGTCGACGTTGACGCGTTGCGCGAGATCTGCTTCGACACCCAGGTCGTAGACGGCGGCGAAGTGGTACGCCGTCTCGATCCCGCGAAAGGTCCGTGCGTCTAGCCCGAGAAGCGGCTCGGTCAGATCGCCTTCGACCAGTCGGACGCGTTGAGCCTCCTCGTTCTCGGCCATGAGTGTGTGCAATCGCTCAGTTGCCAGTGCAGCGTAGCGCGGCTGGATTAGGCAGTGCACCTCCCCTGTCGTGCGAGCGAGCAGGCGGGGCAGAAACGCCGAAGCGAGGAAGCCGGGAAATCCAGTAACGAAGTGCATGAGCGGAGCGAAGTGTGGAGGCAGAATACGCCTTTGAACCAAGCGCGGACGAGAAGCGCATCGCCGTACGTTGCACTTGCTCGTCGCCCCACGACAACGTGACGATCTCCCCGTCAGCGAACCGGCTCGCCACGCGCTGCGTCCCGCTTCCATTACACTACTCTTGTCTATGCGTTCTGTCCTTTGCCTTGTCCTCGTCGCCTTGCTCTACGGCTGCGCGCCTATCCCCGAATCGGGCGATCCCGAAGCGCGGGCAGCCCGGCAGAACCTGTCGCGCGAGGGTACGTCGCTTCAAACGGCGCCGGACGCCGAACGCGTAGGCACGGTTCAGTTGTACGCGGAGGGGAGGGAGACCAACCCGCCGATCATCCGGCTCAGCGGCGGGGCGCAGTTGACGCTGTCGTTCGACCTGATCGCGAGTGAGGGGCGTCCGCTGTCGGTCTACTACTACCAGGCGGATCGCAACTGGGAGCGTCGGCTGCTACCGTCCGAGTTTATCGACGGATTTCAGCGCACCGACCTGACGCGCTACGACCTGTCCCAATTGTCCGAAGTGCCGTTCGTTCACTACGAGCACACGTTTCCCGGCGATCCGAACGATGGGGATCCCTTCGCGGCGAACAGCGCGTTTCGGTTTTTGGTCTCGGGGAATTACATCGTGCGAGTGACCGAGCAGGGACGCGAGGACGACGTGTTGTTCGAGCGTCCGTTCTTCGTCGCAGAAGACCGGATCGGCAGTGAACTGGCCGTCGACGCGATCTCGGTGGCGGGACAGAGCGGGCTGTCTCTCCAGCCGATCCTGCGCCTCAACGCAGATGCCGAGATCACCGCTCAGACGTTCAACCTCGACGTGTGCTTCGCGCGCGACGGGCGCTACGAGGCGACGCGCTGTACGGATCAGGCCCAGCGGTACGATCCGTCGGTCTTGACCTATTTGCTCCAGCCGACGAACGCGTTTCAGCCGCTCGCCGACACGTACTATCTCGACCTGCGCAGCCTGGACGTGGGTACGCAAGTCGCCCAGGTCGACCGGGCCGCGTCGCCGCCGCGCGTGGTGTTGCAGGCCGACGCCTCGTCGTTCCCCGCCGACGATTCGGATCCGCTGCTGGCCGGACAGAGCATCATCGGCTCGGCGCGCGTGTCAGGCGACCCCGATTTGTCTGCCGAATACGTCGCTGTGACCTTTCGCTTCATCCCGCCGAACGAGCAGTCGGTTGGCGACGTGTTTTTGGAAGGAAGTTGGTCGGGATGGAATCGCCCTGACGAGCCGATGCGCTGGATCGCGGCGGATCGGGTGTACGAGCAGACGATGCTGGTCAAGCAGGGCGAGCACGAGTACCGGTACGTGTCGCCCAACCCCGCGCTGGCTCGGGCGCGGCGCGGCGTGCTGGGGCGGCGCGACCAGGTGTTTACCGGTTTCGTCTATTTCCGCGACCCTCAGCTCCAGACGGACCGGTTGATCAGCGCTCAGGTAGGTGGCGCACGGCTGTAACTTCGCGGGCTGATTGCACTGCCACCCATGTCCGATTTCGCCACGCGCCGTCGCGTGCTCCTGCTCACGTATTACTTCCCGCCATCGGGAGGATCCGGCGTGCAGCGCCCACTCAAGTGGAGTCGCTACTTACCGGATGAAGGCTGGGACGTGACCGTCGTTGCGCCCGATCCGGCTCGGGCCTCGTACCCCGACCTGGATGCTTCGCTGATGGACGAGGTACCCTCGTCGGTACGGGTCGTGCGGACGCGGTCGTGGGATCCCTATGCGGCGTACGCACGGCTTCAGGGCAAAAAGAAGGAAGACGTGGTGGCGACGGGGCTTCCACCGGGCGGAGCGACGAGCACGTCGGCGAAACTGGCTGGGTGGCTGCGAGGCAACGTATTTCTCCCCGATGCGCGTGTGGCGTGGGTGCCGTTCGCCGCCCGAGCCGCCCTCGCCGAGATCAAGCGGGCCGAGCAGGAGGGGCGCCCCTACGACGCGCTGATTACGACGGGACCCCCGCATTCGGCGCACCTGGCAGGTCTGATCGTCCGCCACCAGAGCAGCGTGCCGTGGATGGCCGACTTGCGCGATCCGTGGACCGAGATCTACTTCTACGACGAACTGCCACGCTCCGCCGCTGGTCGCATGGCCGATCGTGCTATGGAACGAGCCGTATTGAGTCAAGCCGACGCCCTGGTGACCGTGGGCGATGTACTCGCCGAGCGCCTTTCGGCACGTGCCAAACGGGAGGTCGATGTGGTTCGTAACGGCTACGACCCGGCGGACTTCTCTGGCGACGTGCAGTCGGATAATCAAGCGTTCACCGTCTCCTTTGTTGGATCGTTCGTGCGGCAGGAAAATGCTCCAGGGTTGTGGGATGCACTGGCTGAACTGCGTGCGTCGGGCGCTATTCCCGATCTGCGTCTCCGGCTCGTCGGGGCGGTCGATCCAGCCGTTTTAGAGTCGCTCGACGCACGCGGACTGCTGGCGATCACGTCGGTCGAAGGCTACGTCCCGCACAGCGACGCCATCGACGTGATGCGGCGGTCGCACCTGTTGCTGTTACCGATTCCGCGAACGGCTGATGCTCAGCTGATCGTGACCGGTAAGGTGTACGAATACCTCGCCTCGGGGCGCAGGGTGCTGGGCATCGGGCCGGTCGATGGAGAAGCGGCCCGGCTGCTCGAAGAGGCCGGTGCCGGTCTATTCGTCGGCTGGGACGACGCGCACGGTGCCCGGCACGCCATAGGCGCGGCCTACGACGCATGGCGCGCTGGGGGCGCTCCGACAGGCGCGCGACCTGAGGCACTTCCTCGGTTCACGCGCCGCGCCCAGGTCGCGCACCTCGCAGACCTGCTCCGCCGACTCTCCGAGTCCATGTGAGCGTGTACGGTCTGTTGTTGTCTGGCTTTGGTAGGGCATTCTGGTGTGCCCTGAACGCTGGCGGACAGGAGAGCTGGAGCAAATGGGTTAGATTGCGGACTTCCATCCAACCTACCCGCACTCCATGCGCATCGCATCCCTCGCACTCGTCGGATCGCTCGGCTTAGGCCTGCTCGGTGGCTGCTCCGGCTCTCAGCCTGCTGCTGTCCCAGCAACGCCCGCTGCTGCCGAAACTCCGGCCAAACCCAAATCCGACGGCAAGAAGTACTCCGACGTCATTACGGACGAAGCCGTTTCAGACAGCGGCTT
>CAXBBB010000374.1:0-3549 GCA_963973615.1 uncultured Rhodothermales bacterium
CCTGGCCGCGCTCGCCCTCGCCGCTCCGCTGCGCGCCCAGGTCCCCGACGCACGCGTGCCCGACACGCGTGTCCCCGACGCGCCCGCCTTTGGCCTGACCGCCGACACCACCGTTCTCCGCCTGGCCGATCTCATTGGCCAGGCCGCGTCCGCCAGTCCCGCTCTGGCTGCCCGGCGTGCCGGTGCCGACGCGCTCGCCACGCGAGCCGACCAGGACGGCGCGCTGCCCGACCCCACGGTTGCGCTAACGGCGTTCCCGCTGCCCATCCTGACGGCGCGCGGCGCTCAGATCGCGCAGCTCCGAGCCGAGCAGATGATGCCCTGGCCCGGAACGCTCGACCTGCGCGCGCGACAGGCGGATCTGGCGTCGGACGCCGCCTACCTCGACGCGGAATCTGCTGCGCTCGACGTGGCGCTCGCCGTCCGGCTGGCCTACCACCGCCTCTACGAGATGGACCGGACGCGCGCACTCATCGAGGTTTTTTCCGACCGGCTCGACGCCTTCACCGACGCCGCCGCGTCGCGCTACGAAGTCGGACGCGGACCGCAAGGGGCCATACTCCAGCTCAATCTGCAACGCGAACGCCTGCGCGCCCGCCTGCTGATGCTCGACGCCGAGCGGCAGGCTGCGCTCCAATCGCTCGCCCGCCTAACCGACCGCCCCGGTCTGGTGCTCGCCCGATCCGTCGAGGTGGTGGCACCTCCCCTGGTCGTCGATTCCACGCTCATCGCCGACGCCCTAGCGGATCGTCCTCTCGTCCGGGCGGCCCGCCTGGCCGAGGAGCGCGCCGCCGTGCAGTCCCAGCTGGCGCGCAAAGCGTTTTACCCCGACCTGGGCTTTGGTGCCGTCTACTCGCTCGTCACCTCGCGCGACGCACCGCCGACGGCCGACGGGCGCGACGCGCTCGGGCTGACCGTCATGGCGCGCGTGCCGCTCCAACAGGGCCGATTGCGCGCCGCCGCTCAGGAGGCCGAAGCCCGTCGCCGCGAGTCCACGGCCCGCAGCCAGGCGCTCCGGACCGAGATCGCCACTCAGATCGCCGAACTCGCCTACGTCGCCGAGCGCCGCGCCCAAACCGTCGCGCTCTACCGCGAGCGCCTGATTCCCCAGGCCGACGCGACGGTCGAGTCGCTGCTCGCCGCTTACACGACGGGCCAGGTCGACTACCTCGCCTTCCTCGACGCCGAGCGGACGCGCTTCGACCTGCTCGTCGCTGCCAGCGAGGCCGCCGCCCGCCTGCTCGACGCCCACGCCCGCCTCGACCGCGCCCTGGGCACTCCGCTGCCGACTCTGATCTCCGACCTGAAATGACTGCTCCTTCCGACAACCCGCCTCCGGTCTCGCCTCGCGCCGATTCGCCCGAATCCGACTCACCATCGCCCCGTCCGCGAACCGCACTCCTCGCCGCGCTGGGGCTGCTGCTCCTGCTCGCCGTCGCCGGGCTGACGTGGGCGCTCACTAGGGGAGAGGACGCCGCCGACGACCCGGTCGCCGAAGCGCCTGCCGCAGGCGGTGCCGCCGAAGGTGGTTTGGCGGCTCAGGATTTGGACGGCGACGGCATCGTCTACCAGAGCGGGATGCACCCGTGGATCGTCCAGGACGAACCGGGCCAGTGTCCCATCTGCGGCATGGACCTGCAACCCGTACCCGTCAGCGGCGCGGTCGCCGGAACGGTCGAGATCGACCCGGTCACGCTCCAAACCATCGGCGTGCGAACGGCCTTGGTCCAGACCGAGCGCCTGAGCCGCAGCGTCCGCACGACCGGCCAGTTCGAGGCGAGTGAGCGCGGCCAGACCGTCGTCAGCCTGAGAGTGGGAGGGTGGGTCGAGCGCCTCTACGTCAACGCGACCGGCGACCGCGTTCGGGCCGGTCAGCCGCTGCTCGAACTGTACAGCCCCGAACTCGTCGCCACGCAGCAAGAGTACCTTCTCGCGCTCCGCACGTCGGGCATGATGGGGGACGACGGCGCGCGCGTCGTCGAATCCGCCCGGCGCAGGCTCGAACTCTTTGGCGTCACCCAAGCGCAGATCGACCGGCTCGCCCAGTCCGGCGAGACCACGCGCACGCTCACTATATATAGTCCCGCCTCGGGCACCGTCACCGAACTGGGCGTCACCCAGGGCATGCAGGCTCAGGCCGGGCGCACCCTGATGCACATAGCCGACCTGTCCAGCCTGTGGCTCCAGGTCGACGTGCCCGAGAGCGATCTCGCGTGGGTCGACACCCAGACGCGCGCCGTCGTATCGGTCGACAGCCGCCCCGGCGACGAGCTGCGCGGACGCGTCGAGTACGTCTATGACACGCTCGATCCGTCGACGCGCACCGGAACCGCCCGCATCGTCGTGCCCAATCCGGGCGGACGCCTCAAACCGGGCATGTT
Source organism: uncultured Rhodothermales bacterium (assembly GCA_963973615.1). Lineage (GTDB taxonomy): Bacteria > Bacteroidota > Rhodothermia > Rhodothermales > BA12 > CAXBBB01. Next base: position 2,382 of record CAXBBB010000374.1, read on the forward strand.
CGCGACCGCCACCCTCAACGGTCGCCCGTCCGATCCGGTCGTCGTCGTGCCGTCCGAGGCCGTCATCCGCACCGGCACCGACGCCGTCGTCATCCGCGCACTCGGCGAAGGCCGGTTCGAGCCGCAGCCCGTCACGCTCGGCCAGCAGTCGGGCGGCCTGATCCAGATCCTGTCGGGGCTGTCCGAGGGCGAGCATATCGTGACGAGCGCCCAGTTCCTGATCGACTCCGAGGCCCGCCTCGCCGCTTCCATCGGAGCGATGTCCAGCGCGACCGCGCCTGCCGCCAACTCCGCCACTTCAAACCAACGCTGACTCCATGTACCGCTTCTTGCTCCTTTCCCTGTTCCTCCTCGCCTGCTCCGACTCGGATCACGCCGAGTCGCCCACGCCTGGCGAGTCGGCAGCGCACGCCCAGCACGACGCGCGCTCGGCTGGCTCGCCCTACGCGGACGAAACAGGTCGCACCATCAAAGCACTCTCTGTATCCGACGTGGAATCACTACTCCAGGGTCGAGGGATGGGTCTGGCGCGCGCAGCCGAACTCAATAGCTACCCCGGACCCATGCACGCGCTCGAACTGGCCCAAGACCTTGATCTGACAGCCGAGCAGACTGCCAAAGTCCAGTCGCTCATGGACAGAGTCAAAGCGTCGGCGCGCGCGATAGGGCGCACAATCGTCGGCGAGGAAACGGCTCTCGACCAAGCGTTCGCGAGCGGTCGGGCGACTGCGCAACGCGTCGACGAATCGACGGCGCGCATCGCCCAACTGAGCGGACAATTGCGCGCGGCTCACCTGAACGCCCACGTCGCCATGCGCGACTTGCTCACGGCCGAGCAGATCGCGCGCTATGACACACTTCGCGGCTACTCCGACTGACCCGATGCTCGAACGCCTGATCGATTGGAGCGCCCGCAACCGGCTGCTCGTCCTGCTCGTCACCATCATGGTGGCCGCGCTCGGCACGTGGGCCGCGCTCACGACGCCCGTCGACGCGCTGCCCGACCTGTCGGACGTGCAGGTGATCGTGCGCACCGAGTACGCGGGGCAGGGACCGCAGATCGTCGAGGAGCAGGTGACCTACCCGCTGACGTCGGCGCTGCTGTCCGTCCCATACGCCAAGACCGTGCGCGGCTACTCGATGTTCGGGACGAGCTTCGTCTATGTCA
>CAXBBB010000375.1:0-3540 GCA_963973615.1 uncultured Rhodothermales bacterium
GGTCAAACACCGAGACGAGAAGTTCGCCTGTGGGTCGGCTCACACCAATGGAATCGAGTAGTGGGCAAGGGCAATAGTAAGTGGCGTACAACTAGGATGCTCTGCGGGCGCAAAGACAGTGGCAGTAGTAGGTCCGCCCGGTCAATCGCGCTCATCTTCCGGTCTGCATGGTCCGCGATCATACACAGAACCTCGCTGTGCACGCGAAATAGGCCGTCCGCCTATTGTCCGCCCGATCCGTCACGGGGTGCCGTTTCCTGTCATTCTAGTTACCAACGAGAAACGGCCCGAAAAGCGCGTTTAAGCTACTCTACGGGCCGTTTTTGGGGTGGAGCCAAGGAGAGTCGAACTCCTGACCTCTGCAGTGCGATAACCTGTCAGGCTTAGTGTAAGGCGTTGATGCATAGTACTTTACTACGAAGGTCAAAAAGCCTGGTCCGCAGGTGGTCCGCACGATTTTGCGTTGCAATTTTAGCCCGAAACTGCAGAGACCCCTCGCTGCATCTGCGCTTGGGCGACCATCGGTCTGCCTTGCAGAAGAACGAGGTTCCACTGTTGGAACTTCCACCAGTGGAAGTTCGACTTGCCGCTCTCGCGAGCGGAATCGACATGACGGACCTCGGCCAGTAGTGCGCAGTGTGGCGAAGTTTATCTTATCATAAGGCGAAGATAAACTTCGGAGACCATGACGTCCGCTTCTGTTGAAGACGCGCTCGCTGCGTTAGGTGACCTGCTGTCGGCCGACGGTGCCCAAGCGTCGGTCGTCGTCGTCGGTGGGGCTGCGCTGATCGTGCTGGGCTACGTCGACCGGGTGACGCAGGACGTCGACGTGATCGCGTCGCGCTCGGATGGCGGTACGCTCGTGCCGCCCGATTTGTCCGATGCCGTGTGGCGGGCGGCACGGACGGTAGCGCGCGATTTCGAGTTACCCTCGGACTGGTTCAACACCGAAGTGGCGGCGCAGTGGCGCGGGGGGCTTCCGCCGTCGCTGATCGGGTCGCTCGTGTGGAGGCGGTACGGCAGTCTGGATGTCGGATTCGCGGGGCGAGAGGCATTGGTGGCGCTCAAACTGTTCGCGGCGGTCGATGGCGGACCGGGAGGAGTCCACTTTCAGGATCTGCTGCGACTGGCAGCGACAACCGAGGAACTGGCCGAGGCGGCCGTTTGGGTGAAGACGCAGGATGCATCGCCCGATTTTGCTGGGATGGTGGACGAGGTGGCCCGGCGGGCTGCGGGGGGGCGATAGATGGACACGCAACGATTGGCACAGAAAGCGCAGGAAGAGGCGCGAGACGCTTTGGTAGAGGCGTGCTACGCCCAATGGTCCGTTCTCGGCTTTTCGGGTGTTCGGATGATTGTGATGGACACAGACCGCATCATCGACATCGAAGCGTTGGTGCTGGCGACGCTGGTCGCGCGCGGCGACGAGAAGCGGCTCGATGACGCGCTAGGGTGGTGGGCATCGGTGGGGGCGGGTCTGACAAGTCGGCATCGGGCGCGGGCGCTGGCGAAGCGGTGGCCGCATCTCGCATCGGAACGATGGCCCGCGTTCGCTCGGCTCGTTGTAGAGGCTGGGGTACCGGGGTGGACAGCAGACGCGAGGAGAGACGCGGTCGTCGAGTTGGCGCCTCGGGCAGGGAAGGGGCTTGCGTCCGTGCGGACTGGTGAGCCTGCGGCGCTGATGGCGCGGCTTCGGCTGGGGCTGGGGACCGGCGCACGGGCCGATCTACTGGCGTGGCTGGTCGGGCGCGCCGGACAGGCCGGGGGGACGGTGGCCGAGGCGCACGAGGCGTTGGCGTACTCGGATGTGGCGCTGCGCACGGCGGCAACCGAGATGGCGGCGTCGGGTCTGATCGGAGCGTCGAAGGGGCAACCGCTCCGCGTCCACGCAGGTGCGGCGTGGCTCGAACTGCTCGGAATGGACCAGCAGCCGGTGTGGTCCGATGTCGGCGTCTGGTTGCGGCGGCAGGTGGACGTGATCGAAACGGTCGAGCGAGGACGCCGGGGCGAGTGGTCGGACTATGTGTGGCGTTCGCGGGGGCGCGACCTGGCTGAGCGGTATGGGCTGCCCATCGGAAGCGGCGGCGCGTGGGAGGTGCTGGCGGGGGAAGAGGCCGCGTCGCCCTGGTATATGAGCGGTTAGCGACCGCTCTATGGTCATGATCGAAAGTACCCTCTGCGGCCCGGTGGGGCATTCGGATTGCATAATGGTAGCGTAGAGGGTTGCATAATAGTAGCGTAGAGTATCAGGGCGATGTCCTACCGCGATGCCGAGCGTCGAGCGGATCGGCTGATGGCGGGGTGGCTGCTGCGGAGTCGAGGCGGACGAGCTAGTCGGCAGCGTAGGGTGGGGGCGAAACTGACCGCGAGGAGTCAGATTGGTGGTCCTAGTCAGCCCACTTAGTCAGATGAGCACGCATACGGTCGGCGTCCATGAAGCCAAGACGCACCTGTCGGATCTGCTGCGGCGCGTCGAGCGCGGCGAGACGGTCGCGATCACGAGGCGCGGGCGCGTCGTGGCCGAACTGCGCGAGCCCGAACCGACAGAGAAGCCGGACATTTTCTCGGCCCCGCTGCGTGGGAAGTGGACGGTGCCGGACGATGAGACGTTTGAGCGCGACTTGGTTAGGCCCGACCCCGACATCGAGCGGATGTTCTACGGCGAATCGGAATGAGGCTGCTGCTTGACACAAACGCGCTGCTGCTTCTCACGTCCGAAACCCGCAGGTTGTTATTAAGTAGAAGTCAAGTGCGACCGGCGTTTTTCTGCCCTTCCGAGCATCCTGGGCGGCGCGCCCACGCATACCTCGCCCACCTGAGCACGAAGTGCGCTCAGAAGCATGGCGGGTCCAATCGGCCCCTTGCGCGGTCATCAGCGAGCGTAATGCTGTCCTGGATGGGTCGTCTCGGATCAAGTGGGCGCGCAGCGCTCACCTGATCCAAGCGACGAGACCTACTCTATCGGCTCTGCTGAAAGGGATTGGTGCCGAGGAACGGGCTGAGCCGGAAGCACGCCAGTGGCGCGTCATCTCGCTCGCCTCATGGTGCAAGGCTAATCTCTCCGGAAGGAGGGTTCAGCGGCGGTTGTCGGTTCTCACGGCACCAAAGCGAAAGGGCATGAGGCCCTAGAAAAGTGAATCAGGCGGCGACGTACTGGCTCTGGCAGCAGTAGACGCGGCGTGCATCGAAGACTTCACCGCGCGCGTTGCTGCGCTGCGCGCCGTAGACGAGTACGAGCAGTTTGCGCATCGCCGCCACCTTCGCCTTGCGCTCGGGCATCCGCTTTCGCCGCTCGGCGTATCGCGCGCCCAGCAGCCGGTCGCCGCACAAAAGCGGAAAGATGGCCTGCCCGAGCACCTTGCGCAGCAGCGGCCTGCCCTTTTTGGAGAGCCGCGTTTGCCCTCGGTAGGTGCCACTCTGCCGCTCGCGCAGGTTCATGCCCGCGTAGCGGAGGAGTTGGCGTTTGCTGCCGAAGTCCGAGAGTGGTCCGGTCTGCCCGATCAGCCGGGCGAGGTTGAAGAGCGTCAGGCCGCTGACGGC
>CAXBBB010000376.1:0-3525 GCA_963973615.1 uncultured Rhodothermales bacterium
CGAGGACGGTTGTCCGATCCTCTCCGTAGGCGGCGTCTTCGGGATGCTCCGCATGTTCCTGCGCGTTGTACGGCGCGCCCCAGGACCGTTCGTACTGCGACAACCCGTCCGCATAGCGCAGGGCCAGTTCGGGCGTCAGCATCGCGTCGCCGTCGACCAGGCCCAGCGGAAGGCGAATCGCAAACGTCGTCCCCTCCCCCACGACACTCTCCACCGAGGCGTCGCCGCCATGCAGATCGGTCGATTCTTTGACGAGCGCCAAGCCGATGCCGATGCTGCTCTTCTGGCCCTGGTGCGCCAGGGCAAATCGGTCGAAGATGTCGGGCACCGACTCTTCGGGAATGCCGATGCCGGTGTCGGAAACCGTTAGCAGCGCCACGCGGTCACCCTCAACCCCGTCGACGCTCAGGGCTACGTCGATCCGGCCTTCGGGCGGCGTGTAGGTAAGCGCGTTGACGATCAGGTTGAACAGGATGTGCTCGACCAGATTCGGGTCGACGAGACCGGGCACCGGCTCGTCGGGCACGTGGCACGTGAGCGTGATCTGCCGACGCTCTGCCATCCCCGAGAACGCATCGACGAGATGAACTATCAATCTCCCCAGATCAAGCGGACGCGGATTGAACGCGACGTGTCCCGCCTCCAATCGCGACAGATCGAGAATGCGGTCTACCAAACTTTGCAACCGGTGCGCGTTGCGTTGGACGTTGCTCAGCCGGCTGCGTAGGTCAGGGTCTTTGCCATACTCGGGGTGGGACAGCAACTCACCGACCGGACCGATGATGAGCGTGAGCGGCGTTCGCGTCTCGTGGCTGACGTTGGCGAAAAGCGCGCGCTGCTGCTCGTTGAGGCGCTTCAGTTCGCGCGCCTGCTGCTCGGTCAGCCGCTTCTCCTTGACCAGTTCCGCCGTCCGCATCGACACCTCGCGGCTGAGTTGGCGGCGATGATGCAGCATCTCACCCACGCGATATCGGTAGAGCGCCAGCAGTATGCCGACGCCGGAAAGCAGCAGCAGAAGCCGAAACCACCCTGTCATCCACCACGGCGCCGGAAGCACGAGCGTCGCCAGCAGAACCTCATCGCTCCACACGCCGAATGCGCTCGCCGCGCGGGCATAAAACGCGTACTCACCCGGCGGTAGGTTGGTGTAGCGTGCCGTTCGATCAATCATGACCGGTCTCCACGCGCCGTTCCAACCGTCGAGCCGGATCTGGTAGCGGTTGCGACTGGGTTCGGAGAAGTGGATGCCTACGAAGCGCAGCGTGACGTCCGAGTGGTCTCTGGCCGGAAAGCGGATGACTGGTACGCCATCGGTGATGTGCGGAAAGGCGAACAGCACGCCCGCCTCGTCTTCTTCGGCACGCGTGAGATAGAGTCTGGGCGGATACGGATTCTCGCGCAGTTCCGCCGGGTTGAACGCGTTGAGCCCGGCGATGCCGCCGAAAAACACAATGCCTCCGCGCGACTGTGCATACGCGCCCCGATTGTACTCGCGCGCTTGCAGGCCGCGTTCGACCGGAAACGAGACGAACAGATCAGCGCCCTGTGCCAGACGCGCCAGCCCTCCGTTGGTGCTCACCCACACGCTGCCCTCGCTGTCGACCACGACGCCGTTGGCAAAGTTATCGGGCAGACCTCCCGTCGTCACGGTAAAGCGGCGGCTCTTCTGCGTGCGCATATCGAAGCGCGTGACGCCCGCCGACTGGCCGAGCCACAGGATGCTGTCGCCCTCAGCCGTCAGCGCGATAGACGTTCCGGCGCCTAGCGACGTAGGATCATCCGAGTCGTGCGAGAAGTCGGCCAGCGCGCCGGTGTCCGGGTTGAAACGCGTGAGTCCGTTTTGGTGTGCGATCCAAAGACGACCTTCGACATCTTCGTGGACCGCCGTGGGGGTCGCAATCGACGCATCAAAGGGTATCTCAAACTCCCCGGTGCGCTGATTGAGTTGGCGAAAGTCTCCAGCCCCGATCCACGTGCGTCCCTTTCGGTCCTCGTGAACGAACGCGGGTGCCCACACGCCCATGCGCTCGTCGGGAAACGGATACACTGCCTCTATACGCCCGCTCGCTGCTCGACGCTCGACGCCGCGCGGAAAGACCGCCCAAAACCCACCATCGGCTGCCGCGGACACCCCATACGCTGTTCTCGAAGTGGTGGCGTCCCACGTGAGTTCGGAGGACATCTCGGGGAGTTTGGTAACCGCTCCAGACTGTAAGTCCAGACTCACCAGACCGACTCCGTTGTGGACCGACACGATGGCGGCCGAGTCTCCGACCGGAAGAATCGCACGGACGCTGGTAGGAATCCGCTCGTCGAAGCCGGGAGGGAGCGGGTGATACGTGGTGAAACGCGTCGTGAGGAAATCGGCGTACGCAATTCCCGCTGGCGTTCCGACCCAGAAGTGGCCTGTCCGATCGAAGAATACGCAGCGGATCGGCGCCGGCGGCAGATTGAGCGGGTTTCCGGGAGCATTGCTGCGGCTATCGATGACGCGCTCGGCACGGATGTCGTAAAGGTGCAGCCCGTCATCGGTAGCGAGCCAAATCCAACCGGTTCGGGGCTCGAGAAAGAAGTCGTAGACGGCTTGCCTCAGTGCTGGATGACCAGTCGGACGCACGATCGTCTGAGTCGCAGGGTCGTAGCGGAGCAGTCCAATCGATGTACCCAGCCAGAGTTCGCCACTGGGGCCGCGCACCAGTTTGTTGGCATTCAGTTCGGTGATGCCTGCATCGCTGCCTAGCGCCGCTGCTTGCTCGAGCGCATCAGTGGCTGGATCGTAGCGGTACAGACCGTTTGACGTCAACGCCCAGCCGCCGCTGTCAGCCAGAATCGCTCCGACGTTCCCTCCCGAACGCGGGCGATAATGGCGGAAAACACCCGTCGTCCGGTCGAACCGACTCAGTTCACCTGAGGTCGCGATCCACAGCGCATCCCCTTGTGTCGTGATCTCATTGACGCGAGGCGAGATCAGCCCTGTCGAGTCGGTTCGACCATGTGGAAACGAGACCCACGTTTCCGTTTTAGCCTCGAAATACGCTAGACCGGCACCGTCCAGCCCAGCCCAAACGGTGCCGTCAGGCGAGACGTGCAGCATGTTCACCACATGCGCCGGTAGCGTCCCCTCGACACCCGACTCGGGCTGAAACGACTTGAAGGTGTACCCATCGTACCGCGCGACGCCCCCCGCCGTGGCGACCCAGATATACCCCAGCGAGTCCTGCGCGATGTCCGGCACGAACGTTTGCGGCAACCCCTCGTCGACGCCCAACGTGCGAAACCGAAGGTGACCACGCGTCTGTGCATCCGCCGTTTCGGGAGCGTACGCAAAGAGGAGCAGCAGGAGTAGAAGAACGCGCAAGGCAGGACAGAGGCAAGGGTCCGAATACTAGTACAACCTACGATGCCCCAAAACACACCCCAACCTTTCAGAAACTGTTGGAATACATCTTTTTAGCCCTCTCACCGCTTTTGGTCGTCGCCGAGACGGCCTGCCGCGTTTCGTCAACCGTCTCACCGGCACCTCTG
>CAXBBB010000377.1:0-3525 GCA_963973615.1 uncultured Rhodothermales bacterium
CGTGATCATGTCGGGCAGGTGTGGGTGAGGCTCGTAATATCGGCACGCGGGAGCGGTAGGATGGTTACGGGACACGCACGACTCACACGCTGCGCCCGGCCAGTTGCAGAATGAGTGTTTCGAGGATCGATCGAGCACCTGAAAGGGGCAGACTGCGTAGCGACGCGAGCGCTAATTCCGTTTCCGCCACTACGGTATCGCGCGCTTCAGAGAGGACGCCCAGTCGGTCCATCCGGTCTCGCGCCTCGTCGATTTGACGCTCGCCAAGCGCCTTGCCCGCGACGACGGATCCAAAGAACCGAGCATCGTCGCTATCCGCGCCCGAGCGTTCGACGGCGCTCAGCAGCAGAAACGTCTTTTTGGCTTCCATCAGATCGCCGCCGATGGTCTTGCCCCACCCTGCGCTGTCAGCGGTAAGGTCGAGCAAGTCATCTTGAATCTGGAACGCCTGGCCTGCGTGATAGCCCGCCTCCCGCAACGCCGCACGCTGCGCCTCGTCAGCGCCACCGATAATGCCGCCGAGTTCAAGCGCACATTCGATCAGCGCGCCGGTCTTGCGGTAGATCATGTCGCGGTACGCGTCAACGGTCACGGCTGGTCGCGACTCAAACGCCTTGTCTAGGGCTTGGCCCTCGCACAACCGCTGAACCATCCGGGCGAAAACGGCCAGCACCTCGCGCGTGTCGACGGCATCGAGTTGCCCGAGCAGACGGTACGACTCCCCCATCATCAAGTCACCTGCCAGGATCGCCGTTGCTTCGTCCCAGCGGGTGTGGACCGTCGGACGACCGCGCCGCGTCGACGCGTGGTCCATGATGTCGTCGTGGACGAGCGTGAAGTTGTGAAACACCTCTACGGCGAGCGCCGCAGGCAACGCACGACGCGGATCAGCGCCAAACGCCTGAGCCGACAGCAACACGAGAATCGGCCGAATGCGTTTTCCGCCGCCTTCGAGCACATAGCGGATCGGCGCATACAGATCCTCCGGCTCCTGCTCGGTCAGCAGCCCGGACAGGCCAGACTCGACCAGCGACCGCAGATCGTCGAGCGACGCCTCCGAGCCAAGATCGCTCACGCGTTGACCGAGGAGGCGACGCGGTTGAGCACGTCGGTGATGCGTCCGTAGACTTCTTCGACACCGCCGACAGCGTCGACTTCGTAGAGCAGTCCGCGGTCGCGGAAGTAGGACTGGACCGGCTCGGTCTCGTCGTGGTACACGCTCAGCCGCTTCAGAATCGCTTCCGGTTCGTCGTCCTTGCGCTGCACGATGAGTGTAGGGTCAACGTCGGCGGGCGGTGGGAAAAAGTCGAGGTGGTAGCTCTCCCCTGTTTTCGAGTTGATGCGCCGCTTGCTCAACCGGTCGACGATCACGTCTTCAGGGCCAGTCAACGAGAGGACGGCCGTCGTCGGGAAGCCGACTTTTTCGGTGTAGTGGGCGTGCCATTCGGCCTGCTGCGCGGTCCGGGGGTAGCCGTCGAGGATGTAGTCGCGGCCGCCTAGTGCGCTCAGGTGCTCTTCGGCCATGCGCCGTACGAGGTCGTCGGGGACGAGGCGCCCGGTCGTCATGTACTGCTCGGCTTCTTTGCCTAGCTTCGTTCCGTTACGGCGCGCGGTGCGCAGCAGGTCGCCAGTCGAGACGTGCGTGAGTTCGATCCGCTCGGCCAACAGCGTCGACTGGGTGCCTTTGCCGATTCCGGGAGGTCCGAAGAGGATGAGCTGCATGAGGATGGGTGTCGTGATACGGGCCGCTCAGAATAGACGCGCCGACCTACTTCTTCAAGCCAATTCTGTGCAAACGATTCGGTAGCGCTGCCGCCTGAGAGCATCCGCCTTTCAATCTACGGAAAATAGGCGCCCGCGCCTTCGCTTTCGTGGATCCACGCCGCGTGAATCATCCAAACGAGCGACGCCAAACCACTCAACTCTCGCTCACGGCGGCTGCGATAGGCGCGACCCCGCTGCCTTCATCTCCGTCATCTTCATCGACCGAAGGCACCAGTTCGGTCAGACCAGCCGCGATGATGGCTCTGTCGATCAGGATCTTGGCACCGAAGCCGACGGCCGTTTTGAGCAAGATGTCGAATGTCGATGCCAGGACACCCGGGGGGGAGCCGTTTTCCGCTTCGACGATGACGAGGGGCGTGCGCTTGCCCAGCGTTTTGCGGATCGCTTCCGCCACGTCCTCCCCCTTTCCTACCCGAACACGGGCATCCCTCGCGATGGCCTCGACGTAGCTCGTCGTCAGGGCGCGGTGATGCTCGGCGGCGGTTTTCTTCTTCTTGCCCTTTCCGATGCCGCCCAGCAGAAGGCCGGTCAGCGCTCCGGCCAGCAACGAACCGCCGACGCTCACAACGGGGTTGGCATAGACGCGCGCTCGAACGACGGCAGGCAGCTGACGCGCCTCCGCCTTGATGCCGTCGACGCGGCGCAGAAGCGAGTCCTCACGGGCTGCCAGCGCCACCTGGAGCATTTCTTTTGTCGGATCGGCGTCGTACGCGTCGTCCGGCATGAGCGGAGCATTGGGGACGTGCGGCGAGGGCTGGTTGGCAGGGGCGAGTTCGTTGGTCATGAGCGGTCGTCGGAGTCTTGGGTGGGCATCGCCTTGACGGTAACGCGGCCTGCAGGGTCGGGAATATCCTTGTCGGGTGGTGGTGGTACGTCTTTCTCATCCTCCATTTTCTGCATCTGTCTCCGTCCATAGACGAATACGACGGTGCCAGCGATAAGCACGAGGATCGTGACGATCAGGAAGCCCCAGGCTGGATGGCCGAACATCATGCCCAAGAAGAGGGCCAGCGCGACTAGTCCAAACAGCGCACCGATGCCCAGAACCGTGGCTCCAGCAACCGTAATCAGGATCGGGCGCAGCACCTCCTGCGCCTTCTCGGTGATCGTGGCGACGAGAGGATTGAGCTTCCGCTTGGCGCGCTCCTCTACCTCGATCATTGCCAACTTGATGCGTAGGTCGACCCAGTCCTTGGTGTCGTCGATCACGCCCTGGACGTGCAGCTTCATCCGGTCGGTGGGGGCACCGGAGGCTGGTAGCAGGTGCGTCGAGTCGATCATGGGCGAGCGGCCCGGATCGGGCACGGCAGAGCGACCAGGACCAGGGCCGACGACGGGCGGCGGATCGTTGGGGAGCGGCGACCGGGCACGCGGCTCGGGGTGAGACGTAGAAGCAGGCATATCAGGAGAGAGCATTGATTGGAAACTAGCCTGCTAGAGAGATCCGCACGCTATACCGGTCGAATGCCACCCCCTCTCCTACCCCTTTTTTACACCCCGACGCGCTCTTCATGTCTCGTTACCGCACCGCATCGACCCCCAACCCCAACAGCCTAAAACTGACACGCGAAGACGGTTCTCTGTTCAGCGTCGACGGCATGATTGCGGCCAACTCTCTCGCCGAAGCCCAAACGTCGGAACTGGCGAGCGCGCTGTTTGAAATCAAAGGGGTGACGAGCGTTCTGGCGATGCCTCCCTTCGTCACGCTCTCCAAAGAGCCGCACGCCGACTGGGACACCA
>CAXBBB010000378.1:0-3520 GCA_963973615.1 uncultured Rhodothermales bacterium
CACCAACGTCATCGGCTGCGTCGACGATGAGGAACGGGATGCCTGCTGTGTCGAGAGTACGGGCTGCGGCGAGGCCACTCACTCCGGCGCCGATGATGACGACGGGGGAGGATGCGGGCGTGTCGGGCACGGAGGGTGGAGGGAGCGAGGAGCGAAGGGCGAGCGTGTCTTCCAGGGGAGGACCCGTGTGAAATCAACGGAACCACATCGCCTCGGTTACTGCGAGTTGGTGAAGAGTCCGAAAGCCTCGCAACCGGAAGTGCATCGCAACCCGCCCGCCCCAATTCAGCTTTGGGTGGCTTCGGCTTTGTCCACTGACCCGTCGAATGGCTCTTTCGACTTGCCGAGCACGTGGCGAAGCAACCCGGCGAGGCGAGGATCACGCCAGCGATAGCCGGTTTCGATCAGCCGCTCCGGCGCCACGCGGACGCTTTGCAGCAGCGCTTCGTCGGCGACTTCTCCCATCAGCGCGCGTGCTACGCCGCCGGGGACATTGAAAAAAGTCGGCCGCTTTAGCACGCCGCCTAACGTCGACGCCAGTTCTTCCATCGTAACGGGGTTGGGCGATACCAGGTTGACGGCGCCCCGCAGTTCTTCGGTCGCCAGCGCATGGACATAGCCGCCTGCCGCGTCGTCGAGTCCGATCCACGAAAACCACTGGTGAGGCGATCCCAGCCGTCCCCCTATGCCCATCTTGAACGCGGGAAGCATCAGTTCGAGCGCCCCAGCTTTGGGGGAGAGCACGATCCCCGTTCGCATATGAACGACGCGGATTCCGGCGTCCTCGGCGGCTTGGGTCGCCCGCTCCCATTGGCGGGTGACTAGGCTCAGGAAGCCCGTCTCCGAGATCGGCGACTCCTCGGTCAAGATGCGGCTGCCGCCGTCGCCATAGATGCCGATGGCTGAGGCGGACAGTAGCGTTTTAGGTGGTGCGTCGAGGTCGGCCAGCGTTTTGGCGAGTAGTTCGGTCCCCTGCACACGGCTCTGGAGAATGCGTTCTTTCTTTTCGTCCGTCCATCGGAGGGCAAAGATGTTTTCGCCCGCGAGGTGAATCACGGCGTCCAACCCTTCTAGCTTTTCGGACTCGATTATGCCCTGTCTCGGCTGCCAGAAAATGGCGTCTGGGTCTTTGCTCGCCTCGTTGCGGGTAATGGGTAGGACGGTGTGTCCGCCACCTTGAAGCATCGCCGTCAGTGCGGTTCCAATCAAGCCGGAAGCACCCGTAATGGCGATGCGCATCGTCGTAAGTCTGGTGCATGGTCAGGTCGGCGTGTGTAATGCGGTGTCGGTAGGCGAATTGACGCGTCAGTTCGGCGCGGACGAACCGACCCAACAGGCTATGGCTCCACCGTGCCAGCGGCAGTTCATAAGAGAGCGTGTCGACGAGCAGCGAGTGGGCGTCCTCAGGGATTGTGGAGTGGCGGTGCGTCCAGCGCGCGAACGGGCCGCGCTCCTGCACGTCGGTGAAGCCGACGCCCGGCTCATAGGCTTCGTGGACCGCGCGCCAGCGTATGCTCGGGAGCAGCGCAGAGGGGGAGAGGTCGAACTCCGCCACGTCGCCGTCGCGGACACCGTCCATGCGGCGCACGTTGAGGTCGATCCACGGTGGTGTCAGGCGCTCAAAAGCACCGGGCCGCTCGTGCCACGCAAATAGGCGGGCTGCCGAGACGGGCATCGGAGAAGCGAAACGAAGACCGAGCATCAGGTGCTCGAAACGGTAGGTGGGGGGGCGTTTCCGACGCCGCCCGAGCCGCCTGCTCCATCGCCGCCGCGGAAGAGGGACGATTTCTCGAACCCTTTGGCCTCGTCGATAAACAGCTGCATGTGCGGGAACGGGATTTCGATGTCCTGCTCGTCGAGTGCGCGTTTGGCTTTCTCGATGTATTCGAAGCGCATCGGCACCTCGCTTTTGGCATCTGCGAGATAGAAGCGCAACTCCATATTGACGCTGCTGTCGCCCAGTTCGGTGACGACGACTTTGGGTTCAGGCGTCGAGGCAATCCGCTCGTCGCCGACCAGAGTCGCCAGCACGGTTTCCCTCGCGTGCTGCATGTCCTCCTTGTACGCGATCCCGAACGGAACCTGCACGCGGACGTGGTGGAGCATCGCGTGGTTGATCAGCTTCTGGTTGACCATCGTCACGTTGGGCATCACCATGACCGTGTCGTTGAGCGTGCGCAGACGCGTTGACCGCAGGCTGATCTCCATAACGGTGCCGTACGTCCCGTCGACTTCGACCTGGTCGCCGACAGAGAACGGGCGGTCGAGCAGGATCGTGACCCCCGAAATGAAGTTCTGAACCGTGTCCTGCGACGCAAAACCGACGGCGATACCGACAATCGACAGACCGGCCAGTAGCGTCGTGATGTTGACGCCGAGTTGGTCGAGCACCATCAGGCTGATAAACGTCAACCCCACGATCCGAAAGCTCTTGTTCACCAGTGACTCAACCCCAGCATCGACGTGCCGACTGCGGTGCATCAGGCGAGTCAACAGACCGCGAATCACGCGATACACCACGTAGAGAAGCAGGAAGACGACAATCGCCTGCAACAGCAATGGGATGAACTCGGCGGCTAGGGCGATTGCGCCGTCGCGTACCTGAACCCAAAAGCCTGAAACGTCGCCACGCGAAATGGCACCAGCTGCTTGGCCCACCTGCTCGCTGAAATCGCCAATGGCGCTTGTGGTGTCGACAACGGCTGGATCAGCGTCTTGCGATAGCGTCGAAACTTGCATGGATGTATTAATCGTCGGAAATAGAAGACGTGTCCGTTCGTAAGGCCGAAGAAGTGGGGGATGAAGCCAACGCGTGGTGGAAGGCGAATCCGCTCGCGAATCCAATCAGCAGATAGGTGGCAGGCCCAAAGAGGGAAAGGAGTTGAACGAGTTCGACACCCAGTACCGTAGGAGCTATAAGAAACAGGATGGGGATCCAGCACAGAACCCGATACACAGCGCGTGCACTGGATTGTCGAGTCGGTGACGTACGACGAACGATCCACGCAAGTGCCCACAATCCCAATCGGTACAACACGTACCCAATCGCGACTGCGAGTGCAATCTTTAGCACAAGGGAGAGTAGGAGTGCCCAATCGAAGTCATCTACGGTCCCTGTCGATACAGCCATAGAGGTGTCAGCGTAGTGGTAGTCCGATACCTGCATATGCGTGAGGGTCGGAGGGAGCAGATCAGGTCGAGCGCTTAGCCGCTTCCAACGTGTTGCGCAGCAAGAGCGCAATAGTCATCGGGCCGACGCCTCCGGGGACGGGCGTGATCGCTCCGGCGACTTCGCGAACGGCCTCGAAGTCCACGTCGCCGACGAGTCGGTAGCCTCGCTCGCGCGTGTCGTCGTCTACACGGTTGATGCCTACGTCGATGACCGACGCACCGGGCTTGACCATATCGGCGGTGATGAAGCCTGCTCGACCGATGGCGGCGACGAGGATGTCAGCTTGCCTCGTAATGTCACCCAAGTTGCGTGTTCGGCTGTGGCACACCGTCACGGTAGCGTCGATGC
>CAXBBB010000379.1:0-3518 GCA_963973615.1 uncultured Rhodothermales bacterium
TAATCGTTCAGTTCGCCGTCGACGAGACCGGCGCCGTCGTCGATCCCTCCGTCGTGCGCGGCATCGGCGGCGGTGCTGACGAAGAGGCCATCCGCGCCATTCGGATGATGCGCTTCGAGCCGGGAAAAATGGACGGCAAGGCCGTTAAGGTGCAGATGACGCTTCCCGTCACGTTCCGGCTAGGCGGAGTGGAGACGGGAAGTACAGGGCAGACATCGACGCCGACCGGAAGCGCAGGAGTGTATACGAGAGTCGATACGACACCCCGGATGCTGCCCAATCAGGCCGAAGCCATGCGAGCGTTGCAGGAAAATGTCGTCTACCCAGACGCAGCACGCGAAGCCGGGATTCAGGGTAGAGTGATCGTGCAGTTTGTCGTCGACGAGACGGGCGCCGTCACTGAGCCGTTCGTCGTCCGCGGGATCGGCGGAGGCGCCGCCGAAGAGGCCATTCGCGTCGTGCGGACACTTCGCTTTACGCCGGGCATGCAGCGTGGCGAAGCCGTCAAAGTGCAGATGACGTTGCCGGTGACGTTCCGGCTGGGAGGCGAGGAAACGGGAGCCACTCCGAGAGCCGAGCGCTCTACCGATGAGGCCTATGCTGATCTGATCAGAGCATGGAGCGGCGTGAGTCAGTATTCAGCACCCCAGATCGTGCTACGGGGATACGGCGAAATGAGGTTCACCAAAGAGTTGGCCGCTTCACTTCGAGAGTCCCGGCCGGATCTCCCGCTTGCCATCGCCGAAGGCAAGGTCGGGGCGAGCGGGACACGCAACATCCGCATCATCGAGTCGGACTGCCACTTGCAGAGGAACGCCATTATCGCCGCAGCTTCGGCTATCAAGCGCGACGACATCGGCACCGACGAATACGAGGTGCGCTACCTGATCCTCTGTCCCCTCGTGGAGACTGGCGCCGTTCCTGCCCGAGTCTATCGCGCGCTTGAGGAGAACCTCGACGAGTCGCACCGCGAGTTTCGGTTTCCGACGCCGGGCACGAGACCTCGCTCACTAATGAACTCATTCCGTGGCGTGTCCTCGCTCGCTTCTACCGAGGCCAAGTACCGCAACGACAACTCCGGAATCCGTCTGGCGACAGTCGCTAGTGTCATGGACGCGACTGCCAGCCGCGACTACCGTGTAGTGCGATCCGAATGCTCGAATGAAGCGGAGATTTTGACTGCAGCAGCGGAAGCCAATCGAGCAAGCTCAAACCATACATCGGACTTCGAGGGCAAAACGTACGAGATGGGCGCCCTACTCCTCTGTCCGGCGAAATAGCACCCCAACCCTGACCTTCGTCATCGCGAGCGAAGCGTGGCGATCTCCTGAAACAGCGGCACGGTTGGGAGATCGTCGCGTCCCCGGATCGAGTCCGGGGCAGGCTGGGTTGCTCCTCGCGATGACAGGCTGGAAGCTGGGTGCATCGTTCGAAATAGGGAGGAGCCAGAGACCTGGCAGGTCCGATGGACCTGCCAGGTCAGCGCGGGAAATCATCCCACATCCGCAGCCGCCGCGCGCCCAGCGATGCGTCCAGAGAAGAGGCAGCCGCCCAGAAAGGTGCCTTCGAGCGAGCGGTAGCCGTGCATGCCACCGCCGCCGAAGCCTGCCGCCTCGCCCGCTGCGTAGAGTCCGCCAATCGGGCTACCGTCGTCGCCCAGGGCGCGGGACGACAGGTCGGTTTCCAAGCCACCCAGCGTCTTGCGGGTGAGCAGGTTGAGGCGCACGGCGATCAGCGGACCGGCCGCAGGGTCGAGCAGGCGGTGCGGTGGCGCGACGCGGATCAGCTTGTCGCCCAGATAGCTTCGGGCCTGACGCAGCGCGGCGATTTGCAGGTCTTTGGTAAACGGGTTGTCCATTTGCCTATCGCGCGCCACGACTTCGCGCTCGACCTGTTCGTAGGTCAGCAAGACCTCGGGCGTCAGCGCGTTCATCTGATCGACGAGCGTCCGCAGGTCGTCGGCGACGAGGAAGTCGGCACCGCGCTGTTTGAACGCCTCGACCGGGCCCGGCGCGCCCTTTTTGAGCCGTCCCAGCACGCCTCGGATGCTCCTGCCGGTCAGGTCAGGATTCTGCTCGCTGCCGGACAGCGCGAACTCCTTTTCGATGATCCGCTGCGTGAGCACGAACCATGAGTAGTCGTAGCCCGTCGAGACGATGTGTTCGAGCGTGCCCAACGTATCGAAACCGGGCAGACAGGGAACGGGCAGGCGTTTTCCCGTCGCGTCGAGCCACAGCGACGACGGTCCGGGCAGGATGCGGATGCCGTGGTCGGTCCAGACGGGCGAGTGGTTGGCGATGCCCTCGCAGTAGTGCCACATCCGGTCCGGGTGGATCACGCGCGCTCCCGCAGACTCAGCCACGCCGATCATCTTGCCGTCAACGTGATCCGGCACGCCGACCAGCATCCGATTGGGCACCCGTCCTATCCGAGCGGGCCAGTTCTTACGGACCAACTCGACGTTGGCGCCGATACCGCCGCTCGTCACGATGACGGCTCCTGCGCGCAACTCGAAACTGCCGACGACCTCGCGGTTGGAGGGTGCGCCGCGCTCTGCATCACTCGATGCGAGCACATCGCCCGTCACACCTTCGACGCGTCCATTTGTGACGATCAGCCCGGTGACGCGGTGGCGGAAGCGCAACTCAACGCGTCCAGATTCGACATGCGCTCGGACACGTCGCTCGAACGGCGCGACGATTCCTGGTCCCGTCCCCCAGACGACGTGAAAGCGCGGGACCGAGTTGCCCGGCCCGGTCGCCAGCCCGCCGCCCCGCTCGGCCCATCCGACGACTGGAAAGAAGCCGACACCTTGCTCTCTAAGCCATGACCGCTTCTCGCCCGCCGCCCAGTCGACGTAGGCTTCGGCCCACCGGCGCGGCCACCGGTCGTCGTCTCGGTCGAAGCCCGCCGTCCCCAGCCAGTCCTGCCACGCCAACTCGCGCGAGTCTTTAATGCGCATCCGCCGCTGCTCGGGCGAGTCGACGAGAAAGAGGCCGCCGAACGACCACCACGCCTGCCCGCCCATGCTCTGCTCGGGCTCCTGGTCCAGCACGATCACGCGACGGCCAGCGTCCGCCGCTTCGGCAGCAGCCACGAGTCCGGCCAGTCCGGCACCTACGACGATCAGATCGGCATCCATGCGGCAAGATAGCCGAACGCAAGGATGGACTGACGGCTCAACCTGGATGAATGAGCCGAAACGCGGGGCACGTCGCTAATACGCCCCGATTCTACTGCGTCCGACTGTCAACGGTGCAGGTCGTGCGAATGCCACCTCGGATGTTGTATTCGGTCGTGAGCAAGAGGTAGTCGGCGTCCGGCAGATGGCGCTTCAAGTCGGCGAACATCAGCGCCGTCACGTCCTCCTGCGCCGCCCCGATGCCGCGCCACGAGGTCAGATAGTACTTCAGGCTCTTGAGTTCGAGCACCTGCGAGCCGGGGACGTACTCGACCCGGACGACGCCAAAATCCGGCAAGCCCGAAAACGGACACAACGCGCTGAACTCGCCTGGCTC
>CAXBBB010000380.1:0-3511 GCA_963973615.1 uncultured Rhodothermales bacterium
TGGCCGAGTTCGCCGTTGGTTTTGTTGAGTTGCGCGAGGGCTTTGAATGCCTGGCTGTTCGAGCCTACGCGTGCGAGATCGCCTAGCATGATGGTAACGGGTGAGTGGGTGAAGCACAGAGTGTGCTCCGGCTATCGGTTCAGGTTGAGCCGGGATAAATCAAGAGGTGCTCTGTAAACAACCTCACGCTGAATCGAGCCTCTCAGTACCGAAGAGCCGGAGCACGAAGCCCTTACTGCCCACCGACGATGCTGAGGATGGACTGCGGAGCGCTGTTGGCCTGCGCCAGCGACGCGGTGCCGGTCTGCTGCAGGATCTGCAGCTTGACGATGTTCATCTGCTCCTTAGCGAAGTCAGCGTCCTCGATCCGGCTGCGCGCCGACTCGTAGTTGTTCATCGACGTGTTCAGGTTGTCCTGCTTGAACGTCAACCGCTTCTGGTCGTCGCCCAGGCCAGCCAACCGCTCGCTTAGGCGGTCAATCGCAGTATCTACGGCCTGGATAGTTGCACCCGCACTCGCGTTCGAGCCAACCTGCAGGCTTCCCGTCGCAATCCCCAGCGCGCTCACGCTCGTCGAAGAGATGGTCGCGGTAAAGGTGTCTCCGCTGTCGGAGTTCACCTGGAAGGAGAAGCTGCTATCTCCCGTCGACGAGAACAGGCTGGTGCCGTTGAACTCGCTGTCGCCAAGCAAATCGGTGACTTCGTCCGAGAGGGCGTTGAGCTGGTTCTTGATCTTGTCGCGCTCGTCCGCTCCTAGCGTGTCGTTGGCGGCCTGGACAGTCTTCTCCTTCATCGTCTGAAGGATGTCCATCACGCTTCCGAGGCTACCTTCGGCGACGGTGAGCATGCTCTTGGCATCGCCGATGTTCGAGAGCGCCTGGGCCTGGCCGCGCGTCTTGGCTTCGAGCTTGCGAGCGATGGCGTAGCCTGCCGAGTCGTCTTCGGCTGCGTTGATGCGCTTGCCCGTCGAGAGCCGCATCTGACGCTGGCCGAGTTCGCCGTTGGTTTTGTTGAGCTGCGCCAGGGCTTTGAACGCCTGGCTGTTGCTGTTGACTCGAGAAAGATCTCCGAGCATGATCGTGAGGGGTTAGAGAAACGGGTATTCTGGCGATGTGCCGGTGGGCACATCTGCGTTATCGCACCCGCTCCCTATCCCTTAAATCACGTGCCCATTTTTTTTTGCCCCTGGGCTAAGGTTTTTGCGCCTCCGGTCGAAGAGGCTTCCGTTTGGAGTAAATCGATAACGGTATTCTCTTCCGCTTGCGCACGCCGCCGTGACATGAACCTAGAGGAATCGACGAAGCCAGCGGATCTTTCCGATCAACCCGTTCCTAGCCGACAGAGCTGTAGACCCCTCTTCCGCTCTGTGCGCCCCCATCGCGCGAGCCGCTTATACCGAAAACGCGTCTTTGCGAACGTACTTGCGCGGCTTGGCCTGCTCGATGGTCTCTTCGTCCAGAGGGGCCGCGTCGGGGATCGTGACGAACGGCTTGGACGCTCCCTGTGTGGCTGCTGGGCCGGACGATAGGACAGACGGCAGAGCGAATCGACGCTTCCGGAGGCGGTCTCGGTGGTTGCGCGCTTGCTTTTCGAGCTTACGCTGGAGCATCGACGCATCGAACGGAATCAGAACGTAGTCGTCGACCCCCATGTCGAAGGCGCCGAGCACGTCCTGGTAGGTGCCGTGAGCGGCAAAGTAGAGAAACGGTACGTCAGCATCGGCCGTTGCGCGAAATTGGGCGACAAAGTCGAGGCCGGTGATGTCGTGCAGGTCGCCGTCGAGTAAGACCATGTCGAAGGCGCGCCCCCCACCGATGTGGAGTCCGCCCAGCCCACTGCTGGCTTCTTCGATCAAATGTTTTTGTCCCCGAAGCGCGTTGGCGACGCTGCGGCGGAAGATCTTGGACGAGCTGACGACGAGCAATCTCATACCCGTGCCTCCTCTGCCAAGCGCGTGAGCGGCTCCAGGTAGGCGGTCAGGTGGTAGTGCTGCAAACGCAGATCCTCGACGAGTGCGTCGGGGCTATCGAAACCACTCGAATGTGCCTCGTACACGTGCTGCCAGATGGGATTCGCCGCGCACTGCGCCCAGTTGACCGGCACACCCATGCCGAAGCCCAGCGCGCTCGCTGCCAGGTTGGACGCCTGTACCTTGCGGATCAGCACCTGCATGTCGACGGGCAAATCGGACAGGTCGCTGTCGTGGTGCCGCTTGATAACGGTCACGAGCGAGTCGGGAAAGTTGAGCTTGCCCGCTGCGAACTCGCCAGCCTCGGTGTGGTCGCAGCCAAAAAGGAGAGCCTCCAACCGGCAGAGGTTTGGCTCGGCAATCTGCTGCTGCAGCGCCTGCTCTTCGTAGAGCGACGCCGCCTGTTTGGCGTAGTTGTAGACGAGGATGATCTTGCCAAAGTCGTGCAGCAAACCAGCAGTGAACGACAACCCGATGTCCGGCTTGGAGTCGCTCTGGCTTCCTCCACGTGGGGGACCTTCGTCCAGGTGACGAACCAGAAAAGCCGTCGCCAGCAGGTGCTTCATCAGCCGCATGTAGGCGTCGGCGGCGACCGGGTCGCGGATGACGGACCGCAGGCGCAGCATGTTCATGCCCACGACCACGCCCGTTACGGCGACCGGACCGATTAGCACAACGGCGCGCTCAACGCTCGTCACTTCGCGCTTCAGCCCGTAGTATGCCGAGTTGACATTCTGGAGAAGACGGGCGGCCACCGCCGGGTCGCGCGCCACCATCTGCGTGACCGTTTCCTTGTCCATCTTTTGCGGATGGTCGATCAGGTCCAGCGCTTCTACGATGGTGTGCGGCAGCGGCGGACAGCGCAGTTCAAGCGAGCTGAGAACGGGGCGGCGGGTGGCGTACGCGGCGGACATTGGGACGGGGGAAAGAGAATAGTCTGGGCGGCGGTCAGGCGGAAGCGTGAGGGCGTGAGGACGGAGAAGAAGCGAGTTCACGAGGTACGGATGGGAAGCGTGTCGCGCAGCGTGTAGGAGCGTGTAGGAGAGATATACCTGAGAGCGGAGCCTATCGCAGATAGTCGAGCAGCGTGGTTTGCATCGAGCGAGCGCCGACCTGCAAGGCGGCCTGCATGCGGGTTTCGGCGCGTTTGAGTTCGGTCGCCGTTTCTAGATAATCGGCGTCCTCTACTTGGCTGCGCTCGCTGACCGCATTGAGCCGCGTGGCCGCGATGCGCTCGCCTGCCAGCCGGATCCGCGACGACCGCTCACCTGCTTCGGACGTCTGCCCGGCCAAGTGTTCGCGCGCGCCTTCGATCTGCGTCAGGGCCGCCGCCATCGTCGGAGCACCGGCTTCGCCGCGCAAAGCCGCTGCCAAGCCGGTCAACGCTTCGGTAATCGTATAGCCTGCCCCGGTGTCGTGGACGGCGTCGCCTGCGAGGTTAACGCGCGCCGTCGACGTTTCGGAAATCTGGACTTCGCGCTCGCCACCGTTTCCGCTATAGGTGACGACACCTGCAGCGAGTTGAAACGGCTTAGCGCCGCC
>CAXBBB010000381.1:0-3496 GCA_963973615.1 uncultured Rhodothermales bacterium
CGCGCCCGGCGCCCAGGTTGGTGTGCCCAACTTCCGAATTGCCCATCTGCCCAATCGGAAGCCCAACCGCCCGCTCGCTCGCCTGCAACGTGCCGTGTGGGTAGCGGGCCAAGAGCGAGTCGAGGTAGGGCGTCTCTGCGGCGTCGACAGCGCTGACGCTGGGGTCGACAGCGATTCCGTAGCCGTCGAGTATGAGCAGGAGGTGAGGCATAGAGGTCGTCGGTTGTAGTCGATGGACGATCCACGGCGAGGCGATGTTCGCGGAGAGACGGGAGAATCGCTGGAAGCGCATCCGGATCAGACCGGACTTCATACCGAATGATCGTCAATTCCGTGAACACGCAAGCAGACGGCCTCCGCGTCTGCCTTAGGTTCAGGACGACGTCACCTCTTCTACTCCTCAGATCGCTCCCCCTCATGCCTGTCCCCACCGCCGCTCCGCCCCTCGACACGGGTGATCTCGAAGGCGGATTGGTCCGCATGATGGAACGCTACCACACCGACGGTACGCTAACGGGTGAAGCCGACGAGGATGCATTCGTTGCCACCAGCCCGACGGCGGCGCTGCTCGGCTTGCTGTTCGATCAGCGCGTGCGGGCCGAGTTCGCGTTTACCGGACCGAAGCGTTTGCACGACCGACTGGGCCACCTCGATCTCGCTAAACTCTCCGAAATGGCGCCTGATGCGCTCGCCGAACAGTTCGCGATTCTGCCTGCCGTCCACCGCTTCACCAACAAGATGGCGGATATGACGGTCAAACTCGCCATCCACGTCCGCGACGAGATGAACGGTGATCCGTCCGCGCTGTGGAACGACGGATGCGACGCGGCCACACTATCGAAGCGCGTCAAAGCGCTACCTGGCTTCGGCAAGGACAAGTCGAAGAAGATGGTCTACGTGCTCCACTACTTCGGCTTCCGCGACTTCTCGGGCGAGATGGGCGCCCCGGCTCAGAGGTAACAATCGCCCCAGTCGAGCGCCATGTGGATCAGCAGCCCCAGCCCAATCAGGTGGAGCGTGTGTAGGCGTGCACGCCAGTCCTCCGCATCGACGCGCCGCATCAACACTAGTGGGATGACGAACAGCGCGGCGTACCCAAGGATCGGCGGCCACGTGTGCAGCGGGTGAAAGCCGATGGAGCAGCGCCCCGGATCGTAGATCGGATCGGCGAGCAGGTGGTCTAGGTCTACTAGCATCGTCGCGACCAGCACGAATGTCGTCCACCGCCACCGCTTGCGATAGAATACCAGCGCGACGGTCAGCGGAATAACGAAGTGAAGGGTGATGTGAAGCATGATGGTAAGCTACTCCCCAACGGCACTCAGGAAGGCAATGCTGTATCCCAATCTGATTCCAACTGCAGGGACGAGGCGGCGGCTCACAAGGCGGGTGAGGCGCCCAGATTAATCCCCTAACTCCGGGTAGAGCGACGGCTCCGTGTCATCGTCTTACGCGATGGTGAGCAGGGCACACCGTATCTGATGGAAACACATGGACCATAGAGCGTCGGATAATGAAATGTCTGGCCGGTCTATCAGTTGATTCAACACCCGTGCCAACCATGCCCGTCGCGCAATATCTCGTCTATCTTACGGGCGAGGGGTTTCTCCACATTCTAAGCACGCGTACTCTCTTGCATGACTGACTTCCTGCCCTTCGCCGACTCTCTTCCGTGGATAGTCGGAATCGGCTTTACGCTCGTGTTCGCGCTGGGCATCCTGAGTGCAATAGACGCCGTCATGCAGTCGCGCACGCCGCAAGGGGCGACTGCATGGGCGCTGGCGCTGCTGTTCATGCCGCTCATCGCGCTGCCCCTGTATTGGACGTTCGGACGGTTCGGGTTCGACGACTACAAAAAGTCGATGGACAAGATGGGCTGCGATACCCACGATGCAATGACGAACGCGTGCGACCATGCAGACCCTGCCGTCGTCGTCGAACCCGAGGAGGGAGGAGGCGACGAGCGCGAGATCGCCGAATTGGAAGGCTTCCGCCGCCTATCGACGACGCCGATGACATGCGGCAATAGTCTGAAGCTGCTCGTCAACGGCGAAGACACGTTCGACGCGATCTTCGCTGGCATCGACCGCGCCGAGCGGTACCTGCTCGTCCAGTTCTACCTGATCCGCGACGACGACATCGGCAAGCGGTTCAAAACGCACCTGATTGAGGCGGCCAAACGCGGTGTCCACATCCGCCTGATCTACGACGACATCGCCAGCTATGCGCTGCCCAAAAGCTACCGCAACGAACTGGAAGCCGTCGGCGTCGAGATCGCTCGGTTTAGCGGCAGCACACGCAGTTGGGGGCGGCTGCGGCTCAACTTCCGCAACCACCGTAAGATCGTCGTCGTCGACGGTCGCGAGGCATTCGCAGGCGGACTAAACGTGGGCGACGAGTACCTCGGTCACACCGAAGACTTTCCCAACTGGCGCGACACCCACCTGCACATCATTGGCCCCGCCGTACTGGGCTACCAGTTCACATTCGCTCGCGATTGGTTCTACACCAAAGAGGAGCACCTCGACAATGCCGACTGGAAGGCTGAATTCCATGAGGACAATCAGCAGGCCATGGTCCTTGCGGCTGGTCCCGAAGACGAATTGGAAACGTGCGGTCTGCTCTTCGTCCACGCCATCGAAAGCGCCGAAACGCGCGTTTGGATCGCCACGCCCTACTTCGTCCCCGATGGACGCGTGCTCGGCGCGCTTCAAACCGCTGCCCTTCGCGGCGTTGACGTGCGGATCTTGATGCCTCGTACCAGCGACAGCGTCCTGTTCAAATACGTCCCCTATGCCTACCTCGACGACGTGGAATTAGCAGGTGGCAGCGTTCATCTCTACGAGCCGGGCTTTGCGCACCAGAAGGTGATGCTGATCGACGACGACTACGCTGCCGTCGGCTCGGCCAACATGGACAACCGCTCGTTCCGCCTCAACTTCGAGGTCATCTGCCTTGCTAACGACGAGCGCTTCTGTAGTGACGTGAAAGCCATGCTCGAAGACGACTTCGCCAGGTCCACAAAGCTATCGAGCGAAGACATCCAAGATCCCTCCCTCCGCTTTCGCCTTGCGGTCCAGTTCACCCGCCTGCTCGCCCCGATTCTGTAATCGAAGCACGCGCCCCAGCTCCCGTATGGGCTCCGATCCACATTTGATCGGGAAGTGGTGACCGTTTCGCCTCGACACAAGCAGCTGCTAGAGTTCCTTGTTCCGTGCGACTTGGAGACGTATCCTGCCCTCGTTAACCGGGAGTCCAATACCTAGTTATGCCGCCTCCTACTCTTCGCCCCCGAGACGAATGCGTTTACTTCTGCTCCTCGTGCTGCTTTGGCTGTGCCCCCCTGCTGCCGCGCAGTCCGTCGACGCTGCCCGAGAGCCCGGAGAAAAGGCACTGCTCTTCAGCTTCAATGGATTGTACCTAGGCTCCTTCAACGGTGGCGTCGGCACGAAGTGGTGGATGAGTCGGGCGACAGCCCTCACGGCGGGGGTGCAAC
>CAXBBB010000382.1:0-3489 GCA_963973615.1 uncultured Rhodothermales bacterium
CCGACGTAGGCTTCGTTGCTCGCCGACACGCTCGCGCCGTTTCCAAGTGCCATGCTGTTGGTGGCGTTCTCGGCGATAGTGGCTTCGGAACCGATGGCAATGCTCTGCCGGGCGTTGTTTCCCACGGTGGCCTTCTCTCCCAGTGCGAGCGCGTCGCTAGCTCCCGTTCCGATGGTGGCATAGGCGCCCAGCGCGGTCGCGCGAAAACCCTGCACGTCGGCTTCGTACCCGACGGCCGAGGCGTAGTCCCTGTCGGTATAGGTACCGTAGCCTACCTGGACGGTGTAGTCGGCTCCCACGTCTGCTCGTCCGCCGACGAATGTGGTCTGCTCCCACGTGCGGCCACCAAACCCGTTGGACCCGGCGAAGTCCGAGAACGCGCCGATGCCGACGTTGTACTCGCCCTGGCGGTTCGCGTACCCGGTGCGCGCGCCGAGATAGGTATTGCCGTTGGCGTCGTTGGTGTTGTTCGTGCTGTTGTTGTCGCCTCCTGCGCTCCAACCAACCATGGTGTTGTAGTCGGCATGCTCGGTCGCCCAGCCGGCTGCCTGTCCGAGCATCGTGTTGAAGTTGCCTGCGCCGATGTCGAAGCCTGCCGAATCGCCGAGGGCCGTGTTGCGGTAGCCGTTTTGGATAGTCCTAAGCGCATCGTTGCCAACACCAGTGTTCTTATGGCCGGTGTAATTGGTCGCGTTGCCACAGCACGTATCTCCTCCGGAAGCGGAGCCAACGAACGTATTGTCGCTTCCCGTAGAGACGTGAGAGCCGGCTCCTTTACCGACTGCTGTATTGTTGTTGCCCGTGGTGGCGCCCGTTCCTGATGTCTCACCGACAAAGGTGTTGTCGACTCCGGTCGTGTTACGCCAGCCCGATCTGGCTCCGATAAAGGTATTGTCGGTGGATGATGTGACGTTAGCACCCGCGCGCTCGCCGATGAAGACGTTGTCGGTGCCTGTCGTCGAGCGGACGCCTGAGAGGATACCGATGAAGACGTTCCCGTCGCCGGAGAAGGTCGAGCTGCTCGCCGATTCGTCGCAGCCGGAAGATCCGGATGTGCCGTGAGAGCACCCGGCCTTGAACCCAAGCGCCACCATCCCACTCTTGTTCGTCAAATTGGTGAGTGCGCTGTCGCCAACAGCCACGTTGAAGTCGCCGGACGTAACGCTATTGAGTGCGCCCCTACCAAGCAACGTGTTACCCGTCTGAGCAGTGGCAGGAACGGCGCAGGCGAGCAGCGCGAGGAAGAACAGACGAGTCATGGAATCTCGGTGTGGGTGAATCCCAGATAATAGAACGCTGCCTTCCGGCAGACAAAGGACGGCCTCACCGCTGGGAAAGCGCCCTAAATGTTCGCACCCGCCGCGCCAACTCATTGCCGATGCCCAGGAAGCTCTTGTGGTTGAGCGGAAACTCGAGCACGACGTGGGCGAAGCTCAGGAAAAACAGCCACCGAAACCCGACGGCGTAGTCGTAGAAAAACAGGCCGACCGAGATCGCCCACACCACGCCGACGCCGATGAGCCGGGCGCGCGGTACGTCGTGCCAGCGGATAACCTCGGTCTTGCTGAACCAGTTGAGGTAGTGGTAGGTGTAGGCGAATGCGATGAAGCGAGCAGCGGCAATGGCGAGCGCGTCGGTAAACAGAAACGCTTGGTCGGCGCGCCCCATCCGGGCCAGATCGCCCCAGTCCAATCCGCCCACGTGCAGCAGCAGCGCCAGGCTCAGATCGACGAACGGCCCGGCGTAGTTGGTCTGCGCCCAGGCCGTCGGCTGTGTGCCGATGGGCGGAATCATGAAGCACGCGAGCGCGCAGACCACGAACACGCCGAACGCCGCATAGCCCGAGCGGCTGCTCCGTTTGAGTGCACCATAGAGCAGAAAAGCGCCGGTAAAGACGTAGACGTGCAGCAGCGTCGGCAGGTAGACGGCAAACGCGAAGTAAGGGTGCATCCACCGCGCGTTCAAATCTGCCACATACGCGTCCATGTCGGCCTGCGAGGAGACAGCAAAAACCGGGTCCTCGGGGACGTGGAACAGGTAAGCCGCCAGTAGCAGCAGCGCCAGCCCGCCGATGCGCGCGTACGTCCGCTGCGTCAGCACGAATACGAGCGCCGATCCAAAAGCGAGCAGCGCGACGTCGGCTCCGTTACGGGCCAGAAACGCGAGTAGCGGCTCGCCCCCCCGTTCGACCATCCACGCCGTCGCTCCCTCTCCAAAGACGAGCGCCGACGCGGAGAGCAGAAACAGGAATGCGAAACCCAGCAGCACCAGCGCGTCCCATCGCCCCGGCGAGAAATACCGCCGGTCGTGCAGCCACGAAATCTCGGTCAGGTAATGGAGCGGCCCCAGAACGGCGTACGAGAACAAGAATACCTCGAATGGCAGCACGCACGCCGCCGCCAGCGACAGCACCATCAGGCCGATGTTGAGGTAGTTGACGCGGTCGGCGGACATATAGAGCGAGGCGGAAGCACCCAATATCGTCCATCCGAACCCACCGCCCTTCCTTACCGTAGCACGCCGCCGAATCGCCCCGATGCCATGCGCGCTCTCTCGTCCGCCTTCACCTGGATCTGCATGGTCCTGCTCATCATCGTATGGGTGCCGCTGCTGGGGCTCATCCGCCTGTTCGACCGCGATCCGGTCCTCTACCGAACGGGCCGCTGGTTTCGGAGGTTGGGCGTGGCGATGACGTACGTCAACCCGGCGTGGGACATCACGGTCGAGAACGGAGACTCCGTCGCCGATCCGCGCCTGCCGTACGTCGTGGTCAGCAACCACCTGTCGAACGCCGACATTCCGCTGATCAGCCGCTTGCCGTGGGAGATGAAGTGGGTCGGCAAGAAGAGCCTGTTCGACATGCCGATCGTCGGATGGATGATGACCTGGGCCGGAGACATCCCCGTCGACCGCCGCGACACCAAGAGCCGGGCCAACGTGCTAAAGCGTGCGACGTGGTACCTCAAGCGCAAATGCTCCGTCATCTTCTTCCCCGAAGGCACCCGCAGCAAGGACGGCGTCCTGCTTCGCTGGGCTGACGGCCCGTTTCGCCTTGCCATCGAAAATGGCGTCCCCATTCTCCCCCTCGCCGTCGACGGCACGCGCGACGCCCTGCAAAAAAACGACTGGAAGTTCGGCGTCGCCGACGCCATCCGCCTGCGCGTGCTCGATCCGATATCGACCGACGGTCTCACCTCGGCGGACGCGCCCGAACTGCGCCAACGCGTGCGCCGGATCGTCGGCGAGCAGTTGGCTGAGTGGCGCGGCGTCCCTCTCGCTGATGTGCTGGGCGACCAGACTCCCCTCCTAGACGCCGACCTGCCTGCCGTTTCCGTAGCAGGCATCGAAGAAGATGCAAAGCCCACGCCCCACCTTGACGGCCCGCGCCGCTCGCTGTAGTTTAGCCGTCCTGCCTTGCCCGGTAGCTTAATTGGCAGAGCACCAGTTTCTGGATCTGGGGGTTGGAGGTTCGAGTCCTCCCCGGGCAGC
>CAXBBB010000383.1:0-3482 GCA_963973615.1 uncultured Rhodothermales bacterium
CGCTGGGTCCGTCGGGATCGCTCGAAATGTCCAGGTTGCCGCACGTCGCGCCCGACGGGCATCCGCCGACGACGGCTTGGGCGGCGGCGACGTTGCCTCGCGGCGTCAGCGGAACCGTGAGCGTGCGCGTGCGGGCCGAGAACAGAGCGCCCGCCTTGCTCCTGAGCCGCAGCGACAGGTCGATCTGGGCTTCCGTGTCGGCCGAGTCGGCGGGCAGAGCGTAGTACTCGAAGGAGTATTCGGACTCCTCGACTTGCCCTTGCAAAAACCAGTCGTTGCGCCACGTGTTCTGTGTGTACGGCCTCACCAGCCCGTTCCACGCCGTCTCGCCGTCCTGCGCGACCGCCAGAACAGCTCCCGCGTCCTCCTGAGTTTCCCACGAAACACCGATCCTCGCTCCCTCGGCTCCGGGCGTGCCTTGCGCCGTCGGCGTGGTCTCGACGGTCCAGTCGGTCAGCTTGGGCGGGCGCAGCGTGATCAGCAGGTTTTGGCGGCGCGCGATCATGCGGTCGGCTGCGGCTGCCTCGCCCTGCTCGGACAGGTAGACGGCGTACTGGTCGTACATCCCGGCCAGCTTCTCGGACAGTTCGGCGCGGCGCGCGTAGAGCGAGTCGACGGTCAGGGACAGCGTAGCGTGCGGACCGGCGAGGGCGCTCAGGTTGTCGCTGTAGAAGCCGGACACGTCGGACGCAAGGGAGGCACCGAGTTCGCCCATGCGGTCGGCCATGCGGCGCGGCAGCGTGTGGTAGAGGGCGTACGTCTCCTCGTAAAGCAGCGCGCGGACGCCCAGGAAGTCGTAGGTGACGGCGTTGGGGCGGAAGCGCGTTCCCATCTGCGCGTTGTTCTCGCCCGGACACGTCGTAGCGTCACGGCCCCACAGGCCGATTTCGGTTTCGATGGCGCAGCGTAGGTCCCACGTCTGATCGGCGTATTGGGGAGCGCCGTCGCCCCCAGCCAGGTCGCGGATGATGGCGCGGTGGAGGGCGGCGGGCGTCGTCACCAAACGCGCCCGCGTCGCACCGTTCTGCCGGGCGTCGCGGAGAGTCGAGTTGGGAGCCGTCGTCGTGCCCCACGCGTCGCGCTGCGCGGGCGGATGCCGGTCGCCGAAGGCGACTACGTCGGTGATGCGAGTGCCGTCGGAGGTGACGAGTTCGCTCGCGTCGTCGAGTTCGCAGCAATCGGGCGCGCCGTTGGTGCGTCCGAACCGGCCGCTCAGGAACGTCAGGATGCTACTGCGCACGCCGAGCCGCGCGTCATCGGCGATCTGCAGGCGGCTGCTGCGCCACTCGGCCAGGTCGGTCAGATAGATGCCTGACCGCACGTCCTCTAGCCACGTGGTTTGGGACAGGCTGAGCGCTGCGTCGTTGTAGAGGTCGACATAGCGCGCGGCTCCCCTGGCTCCGTCGAGCAGCGCTCCAACTTCGACGAGTGATGCTTCCATTTCGGCGAGCCGCTCGGCGTAGCTGACCGCGACCTGGGCCACGTCTGCCTGGTAGTCGGCCATCGCCTGCTGCTGCGCGTCGCCCAGGCTTTCGTCGAGCGTGAATCCGCGCTGCCCTCCTACGCGGCTGACCGGCGAGCCATCGACGGCCGTAGCCTCGGCCATCGCCTCGACCCTTCCGAGCAGCAGCTTGAGATCGGCGACGGTCGCGTCGTAGTCGTCCCGACCGTCGTCGATCTCGCCGAGCACGCGGTCCATCCAGGCCGTCGAGGTGGGCGGACCGAGTGACGGCGGATCCGAGTTATACAGCTGTTCGCGCACCCACTCGCCCCAGTTTCGGTTCGCCCCCAGGTCGCTGGGCAACCGCTCGATCAGCCTGCCGACCCTTTTGCGAGCCGACGGATCGCGGGCGAGCACTTCGGCGGCGGTTTCGATTTCGGCGGCGGTCGAGACGAAGCGGGTGGCGTCGCCCTGCGCCGTGTTCGGGTCGGACGGTGGGTCGGGGTTCTGCGCGGCGGCGAGGGCGGCGGCCGTCGCCTGCTGCGCTTGGGCGGCGTTCTCGCGCGTCTTGCCCAGCAGCGCCCGGCTGTCGGCGACGATGGCTTCGTAGCGCGCATTGCGACCGGTGCCTCCTCGCGTCCGTCCGTTTTCGAGCGCCATCCACAGATCGATGCTGCCGTCGAAGACGAACAGCACCTTAACGCGCGCCGACGCTCCGGCGTAGAGCAGGTAGCTGTCGCCGCTCGCGATCAGCGCACCGCGCATGTTCGCGCCGACTTCGGCGAGGCCGCCCAACACGCTCGCTTCGGCTCGGATCTCGGCGTAGGCTCCGACTTCCTCGCGCGCCGTGTTGTACCAGAAGTCCAGCCCGATGCGCCCCTTGGCTTCGATGACACCGGCATTCAGGCTAGCCGACGCGCTGACCTGAGCGAGGAAGCCGTCGTCGCTCGCCAGGATCGCCCCGTCGAGCGAGACCAGCCGCATGACCTCGACGCTGCCCCTGCCGTCGACGAACCACGTCTCCGGTCCGCTGTCCGGTTTGGAGTAGGCGAAGTCCATCCGAATCGGATCGCCCTCACGCGTGGCGAGCAGGGGCGCCGGGCCGATGTAGTTCACGTCGACGTTGATGCCACCCTGCAGGGTCTGGCCGCCTCCGCCGTAGAGCATGGTCAGGTACGCGCCGCCGCGCAGTTCGCTGGCCTGATCAGGCGGTCGCGGCATGACGTAGCCGTTGAGGTCGACGTTGAAGAACGCGTCGGTGATCGCGACCAGCCCGTTGCCTCTGACCGCGTAGGCTCCGCCCGATCCGCCCACGCCCACGTCGGCGTAGAGCAGGATCGCGAACGCCAGATCATCGGCTCGGGGCAGGCCGTTGGGATTATTGACGCGCACGTCGTCGCCCAAGGCGTCGTAGACCCGCTGGAGGTGGCGCGACTGGGGCCGATAGAAGAAGCCGCCGCCGACGCCCATCAGGTCGACGATGCCGGGTACGATGGGCACGGGTGCGCCGCCGCTCTTGGCGAGAAAGACGCCGAACGTCGGCTCGCCGCCGCGCACGCCCAGGTTGCCCGTGGCGACGAACTCGGTCCACGTCGGCCCCGATTTGAGCTGCGCGGCGCCGCTCACCCCGCTCTCGAAGTCGTCGCCGCCTGCGACGTATTCGAACGTCGCCTGCAAGCGCGCAACGTCTTTCATCAGGGCGATCTGCGCGTTCTCGACCAGGACGCCCGTCTCGCCGGTCCGCATCGACCCGTCCGCACTCTGCTCGTAGTAGAGCACCTCGTCGACCGAGCCGCTGAACGCCTTGCCGATGCTGACGCTCGCGCCCCTGGTGCTCGTGCCGCCGCAGGCCGTCGCCGGGGCCAGGCGGACGTAGCGGTTGAGGTCGGACAGCGTCTCGCTGCCGCGTTGAATCGCGCCCATCGCGTCGCCCTCTCCGGCGCGCTCGAACGTGTCCAGGCAGCCGACTTCAAAGCCGATCACGTCGTTCAGGTTGAAGGCGAACGGCGACAAAAACTCGCCGAACGAGAACGTGAGCGGC
>CAXBBB010000384.1:0-3480 GCA_963973615.1 uncultured Rhodothermales bacterium
CAGCAGACGACGTGCGCTTCGGGCGTCCGGTTGTGGTGCTCGGAAGTGCATTGGCCGACGAACTCTTTCCGCTCGAAGAAGCCGTCGGTAAAGACGTCAGTGTCGACCGGGGCAAGCTGCGGGTGATCGGTGTGTTCGATGAGAAGGGCTCGACGATGGGCGGCAACCAGGACGACATTGCGCTGACACCGATCACGACGCTCTTTCAGATGTATGGACGCCCCAACCGAGACATAGACATCGACGTGCGGGCGGCGTCGATGAAGGTGATGCAGCAGACGCAGGACGAGGTAATCGGCGCCTTGCGGGTGATCCGAGGTGTGCGTCCGGGCGAGGAAAACAACTTCCGCATCGACAGCAACGAGGACGACCGTGAGGAATTCCAGGGCGTCGCTTCGGGCGTGACCGTGGGCGGCGCTGCCATTGGACTACTGACGCTTCTGGCGGCAGGGATCGGTATCATGAACATCATGCTCGTCTCGGTCGCTGAGCGCACGCGCGAAATCGGACTACGCAAGTCGCTGGGCGCCAAGAGCCGCGACATCCTGCGCCAGTACTTGGTCGAAGCCATCATCCTGTGCCAGATCGGGGGGCTAATAGGAGTCGCATTGGGCGTAGGTGTGGGCAACCTGGTCGCTCTGGTATTTGACATGCCTGCAGTCGTGCCCTGGATGTGGGTCGGTGTAGCCGTCGTCGGCGTTACGTTCTTCGCGATGACGTTCGGGGTGTACCCGGCGTGGCGAGCAGCCAAACTCGATCCGATTGAGGCACTCCGACGCGAATGAGGCAGGAGGGGGTGTGCTGCGCAGCGTAGTTTTGACGGCATACCTATCCGACCTCCTATGTCCGCCGCCCACGAACAGAAACAACGCGTCGCCGACGCTGCCGTCGAACTGATCGAGAGCGGAATGACGCTCGGTTTGGGAACGGGTAGTACGGCAGCGCTCGCCATCGCAGCACTAGGTCACCGCGTTGCCGCCGGACTCGATGTGCGCGGCGTACCGACTTCGTTCGCATCCGAACGGCTGGCGCGAGAGCATGGCATCCCCTTGAGCACCCTAGACGAAACGCCCAGCCTCGACTTAGCCTTCGACGGCGCCGACGCCTTCGACGAGTCGACGTTGGGGCTGATCAAAGGGAGAGGGGCCGCTATGACGCGCGAGAAGATTGTGGCTTCGGCAGCGAAGCGTTTTGTCGTTTTGGTCGATGCAGGCAAACGATCCGACTGGCTCGGAGCCGACGTTGCCGTCCCCATCGAAATCGTCCCGATGGCGGCGCGCCCCGTCTCGGATCGTCTCCGTGCACTGGGTGCCGAACCTCAGTTGCGGATGGGCGAACGCAAGGACGGGCCTGTGGTCACGGATCAAGCGTTATGGATCATCGACGCGCGCTTTGCCGAGCCGTTCGACCCAGTCGCCCTAAATCGCACATTACTCGACACGCCCGGCGTGCTGGATCATGGCCTGTTTCTGGGACTGGCGACTGATTTGCTCGTCGGCGAGGACGACGGAAGCGTGACGCACCTCAGGTCCACGTAAGGGCGATTCATGAATCGCCCTTACGTGGATCATCGCTCTTCCCACACGCAAAAACGCCGCCCGCAACCGAAGCTGCGAGCGGCGTTGAAACCTGTCGGCGTGCGGGATTAGCGCAGGCGGAAGGTGACGGGTAGGGTCATCTGGACCTTGACGGCGCGTCCGCGCTGCTTGCCGGGCGTGAACTTGAGCGTGCGCACGGCCTTGACCGCTTCCTCGTCGCAGCCCGCTCCGATGCCGCGCACCACGAATGGGTCGACGACGTTGCCCTGCTCGTCGACGACGAACTGCACGATCACGCGGCCTTCGACTCCGGCGCGCTTGGCGATCTCGGGATAGGTGATCGACGCCTGCAGGTTGCGCATCGCCTCAGCCTGGTTCGGGATCATCTCCGGCGTCTGTTCGACGATCACGAAAATCTCCGGCTCAGGCTCGGCTTCGACAACAGGTGCCGACGGCGGTGGCGGTGGCGGTGGCGGAAGGTCGGGTGCGGCGTCGAGGTCGAGTCCGCTGTCGAGGTCGAGGTCGAGTTCTTCGATCTCTTCTTCGTCCGGCACTTCGACCGGCTGCGGCGGCTTGGGCGGTGGTGGCGGACGCTCGATCTGCTGCGTCTGTACAATTTCTTCCATCTCGATCATCTCCTGCTCCTCCATCTGAAACTCCTCGATCTCCTTACCACCGGTCTCCCAACGGAAGGCGAGAATGAGTAGGGCGAGCGTGACGATCAGGCCGATCTGGACCTTGACGCGGTAGTTCGACTTGATGTCGGCACTACGATTTTTGTGGACGGGCATGAGTGCGAAGTGTGTGAGCGGTTAAGATAGGCAACTGCGAACCTCTGAAGAAGGTAAACGTGTCGAAGCGTCGATTTGGTGCGGCTATCACTCTAAGGATACGTCAGCACGCGAAAAGTTGCTCTCGAGTGCGAACGGAATCACCGCAGGCGGAAGGTGACGGGTAGGGTCATCTGGACCTTGACGGCGCGTCCGCGCTGCTTGCCGGGCGTGAACTTGAGCGTGCGCACGGCCTTGACCGCTTCCTCGTCGCAGCCCGCTCCGATGCCGCGCACCACGAATGGGTCGACGACGTTGCCCTGCTCGTCGACGACGAACTGCACGATCACGCGGCCTTCGACTCCGGCGCGCTTGGCGATCTCGGGATAGGTGATCGATGCCTGCAACGCACGCATTGCTTCGGCCTGATTTGGCAACATAACGGGTTGATCTTCTACCGGAAGGAAGATGGCGATTTCGTCTTCTGCGTCATCGTCGTCTCGGATCGGGTCGGCGGGAGGAGCAGGCGGCGGGCCGATGTCGACTGCTACGTCGATGTCGTTATCGAGGTCGATGTCGAGTTCTTCGATCTCCTCGGTATCCGGCACTTCAACGGACTGCGGCGGCTTGGGAGTCGGCGGAACGCGGTCGGCGGGATCGGTGATTGGGATCACTTCGAGTGGGATGGTCTCTTGCACGTCAGCATCGTACGTGGTAGGAGCGGCGCGCTCGGTCGGCGCTCGGAAGGCGACGATCAGCAGCGAGAGGGCGACGATCAGGCCAACCTCGACCTTGATGCGGTACGAGTGGGCGGGCGGGCGGTGTGGCATCGAGGCGGGGCTTTGCGGATGATCCGGCCACGGCGACTCCGTGCAGGTATCGTGAACAAGACACCCGTGGTCGACTATCGTTGCTCTCGCCGCGGCGCTTGCCGTCGTTGAATCCACGTCCAAACCACCCAAGCCAACAGTACGCCCAGAGCGTCGGCAATCGCGTCGTACAGGTCACCGTAGCGCCCGATGGCGACGTAGTGCTGCCATATTTCTGTCGCGATGCCGAAGGCGATGCAGCCTAGCGCTACTACCCAAGGTCGGTAGCCAGCCCAGACAAAGAGCAGAAAGAGAAAGCCGAACACGGCGAGGTGGACCAACTTGTCGAGGTTGATTTCGGGA
>CAXBBB010000385.1:0-3476 GCA_963973615.1 uncultured Rhodothermales bacterium
CATCGACTTGGTCGTCTGCCGCCACGGCGATCAGACCTTTGGCTTGGTCGTCGATAGCGTCCATCAAGTCGACGACGTGCCCGAAGCCACCCAGAGCTACGACGACGATTCGGCGGAAGGCGCTGTCCTATCACGCGGCAACGTCACCGAGTGGCTCAACCTGCCTGCACTCGCTGCAACTTGCCGTGTACGGTACGACGACGCGCTGACGCTCAACTGAGAGGCTTCGCCTCCTCTCCTTTCCTCCCACCCCGCGCCTTCCCCCCAGACGCCATGCAATGCTGCACCTTTGAAATCGGAACCCATCACTTCGGCCTCGACGTCCTCCACGTTCAGGAAGTTCTGCGCGCCCAGCCGATCACACCCGTCCCACTGGCCGCTCCCACGATTGCAGGCCTGCTCAACTTGCGGGGTCAGATCATCACGGTTCTCGACCTGCGCACCCTGTTCGGGCTGGAAGGCACGACAGACTACGACGCGGCACTCAACGTCATCATGCCTAGCGCAGAAGGAACCGTCAGCCTGACCGCCGACGCCATCGGAGACGTACTGCACGTCGATGAGGACGAGTTGGAGCCGCTGCCCGCCAACACGCCGCCGGAGTTGCGTCCGCTGCTGGCTGGTGTGCGCGTTCACGAGGGTACCCTCTACCTCGTGCTAGACGCTCAGAAAGCCCTTGCTCACGTTCTCGAAGCCGTCACGTCCGCGTGACTCGACCAGACTCCACCTCTCCCGCTATGTCCCCCCGCACCGTCCTCATCGTCGACGACTCTGTCGTGATGCGTCGCTTCGTTCAGGAGGCGCTGCGCGGTGTGCCTGAACTGCACGTCGAGACGGCGGCCGATGGACAACTCGCGCTCAATCACATCGCCCAATCGAAGCCCGATGCTATCGTGCTCGACGTCGAGATGCCTAACGTCGACGGATTGGGCGTACTACGCGAACTCAAAGCGCGCGGCATCGACGTGCCGGTCATCATGTTCAGCACGCTGACCGAGCGGGGCGCCCAGACGACCCTCGACGCCCTGGCGCTGGGTGCCGTCGACTACGTGCCCAAACCAACCGGGACGGGCAGCCTGCAAGAGTCGCTCAAAGTGGCGCGCGGCGAACTCGTGCCCCGGCTGCGCGCCCTGCTCAAACTCGACGCTCCGGCTCCGACTCCCGCTCCAGTTCCGCCCTTCGTTCCGTCCTCGCGGCCAGCGCCTCGCATCACGCGTGCTCCTCTCGTGCGCCCCGCCCCGGCAGCAGCGTTGCGCACATCGAGTCGCCAACCCGTTGCCTCGGGACCGCGCGCTACGGCAAACGCCCACATCGACCTGATCGCCGTCGGCGTGTCGACGGGCGGCCCCCAGGCGCTCGACGTGTTCGTGAGCGGATTACCGCACGACCTGGCCGTACCCATCGTGATCGTGCAGCACATGCCCGCCCAGTTCACGGCTGCGCTCGCCAACCGACTCAACGCCAAAACGCCGCTCCGCGTCGCCGAAGCGTACGAGGGCGCCATCGCCGCGCCTGGCACGATCTGGATCGCCAAGGGCGACTTCCACACCGAAATCGCCCGGGACGGTCGCGACATCGTGTTGCGCCAGCACCAGGGGGAGCGCGTCAACTTCTGCCGCCCCGCTGTCGACGTGCTGTTTGCATCGGTCGCTCGCCACATGGGCGGTCAGGCGCTCGGCCTAGTCTTGACCGGTATGGGCCGGGACGGGACCGAAGGGGCCATCGCGATGAGTAAGAGCGGATGCCCGATTATCGCGCAAGACGCCGCAACGTGTGTCGTCTACGGCATGCCGCGCGCCGTCGCCGAGGCGGGCGTCGTGAGCGAAGTGCTGCCTCTATCTGCTATCGCTGAACGCGTGTCGACACTCGCCGCCCCGCCGCCCCTCAACTTGCCTGACGGCGCCCCCCACGCCATGCTTCGTACCATCTCTTCTCCTTCCTCTCGTCACTCGCTGACGCCTCCCGAGTTCGAGTACGTCCGCGCGCTGCTCTACGAGCGGTCCGCGATGGTGCTCGAACCGCACAAACAGTACCTGGTCGAGTCGCGATTGGGGCCGATTTCTCAGTCCCAGGGCTTCTCGGACACCCACGATTTTCTGGCCCACATGCGGTCGGATTCCACGCTGCAAGACGCCTTCGTCGAAGGCATGACGATCAACGAAACGTCGTTCTTCCGCGACGGCCACCCATTTGCGGCCATGCAGCAGCGACTGATACCGGAGATCATCCAGCGGCGTCAGCAGTCGCGGCAGATCAACATCTGGTGCGCGGCGTGTTCGAGCGGACAGGAGCCGTACTCGGTGGCGATGCTCCTGCGCGATCACTTCTCCATGCTGAACAACTGGAACGTGTCGATCTACGCGACGGACCTGAGCAAAGCGATGGTCGCCCGGACGCGCGAAGGCGTGTACTCGCAGATCGAAGTGATGCGTGGCCTCAAACCGACAGTCCTCGACCGGCACTTCGAAAAGCAGGACACCATGTGGCGCGTCCGACCCGAACTCAAACGGATGGTCAAGTCCAAACAACTCAACCTCACCGACGAGTGGCCTGGGCTGCCCGAGATGGACATCGTTCTGCTACGCAACGTGCTGATCTATTTCGACGGCGGGACCAAAGAGCAGATTTTGCACAGGATGACCAAGCACGTCCGTGAAGGCGGCTTTCTGATGCTGGGCGGAAGCGAGACGACGTTCGGAATGCGGGGCGCCTTCGAGCGCGAAACGGCAGGCCGGACGGCGTTCTATGTCCGCAAAGCGCAAAACCTGACGCCCGCCCACAAGGGCACGGGCACGCGTTACGCCTTCATGGGCTACGACCGACCGCTGGCCGCATAAGAATCGTGCGTACTTTGCCGGGGATTCGCTTTTCCTTGCCGATGCGCTCGTTTCTGCTGCTCCTCGTGTTCGTTCTGGCTGCTGCTGTTCCACCACTCGCCGCGCAAGATGCAGGCACCCTGTCGCTTCAATCGCTCCAGGAAGACCCTCGTCTCAGCGCCGATTTACGTGGGGTCGCAGACGAAATAGGCCTGACCGGCCTGTTCGATGTGGGCGATGACGGAGAGGAGTCGATTTCCCTGTCCGTCATCGACCTGAGTGGTCCGACTCCGGTCTGGGGCGGCGTCGAAGCAGACAATTTCATCTACCCGGCAAGTGTGTACAAGATGTACGTCGCTGCCGAGGTGCTGAGTCAGGTTCTCGCCGGACGCTACGACCTGGATTCGCCGCACGTGGTCGCCCCGCACAACGCCGTCGACACGGCTAGAGAGGTGCTGTCGGATCCGCGCCCCTTGTTGCAGGCAGGCGACACCGTCACCGTCGGTTACCTGCTCGACCTGATGATCACGCGGAGCGACAACTCGGCGGCCAACTGCCTGATCGACCTGGCGACGCGCCCGTCCATCGACGCACTGATGCACCGCTACGGATGGACCGGCAGCGAGGTGACGCGCAAGTTTCTGCCGCGCAGCAAGGAGG
>CAXBBB010000386.1:0-3476 GCA_963973615.1 uncultured Rhodothermales bacterium
ACCAACAATACCGGCTTCGAAGTCCAGATGGACGCTGGCAACGGCTTCTCGCGCATTGACTTCGTTCAGGGCGCGGGCACTACGCTCGAAGTACAGTCCTACGCGCTCCGTATCGCTGATCTGGCCGCCGGTAGCTACCGCTTCCGTCTCAAGCAGGTCGACCTCGATGGCGCGTTTGAGTTCTCCCCTGTCGTTGAACTTGCGATTGCGCCCAACGGCTACGCGCTCACGGCGACCTCGTCGTTCCGCAGCGAAGCGGTCGTGGATCTGAGCGTCGAGCGCGCGCAGAACGTGACGGTCGCCGTTTACAACGTCGTCGGCCGTAGGGTCGCCACGCTGATGAGCGGGACGGTCGATGGCAACGCGTCGATGCGTCTAGATGGGTCCTCGCTGGCCTCGGGTGTTTACTTCGTACGCGCACAGGGCGAGACGTTCTCAGCAACACGCCAATTGGTGCGCGTCCGCTAACTCATTCGGATTCTGCTGCGTCGGCGGGTGCTCAGTTTCGACTGGGCGCCCGCCGTTGTTGTTTGGGAGTGGTCCACGTATATCCCTAGAGGTGCGACACACCGCCGTCGCCCCATCCGTCTACCTTCACCGCTCACCCCCAACGCATCGCTCATGCTGCTTCCCCCCTTTCCCGGCTTCTCCGACGACGGCCTCCAGTTCTTGCGCGATCTCAAGGCGAACAACGACCGCGAGTGGTTCAAGCCGCGCAAGGACACCTTCGACGACGAGGTCAAGTGGCCGCTCATGTGCCTGATCTCCGACGTCTCGGCACGCGCCCAGAGCGAAGGTCTGACGCTCCAAGGCGATCCGAAGAACAACGTCTTTCGCATCTACCGCGACACCCGCTTCAGCAAGAACAAAGCGCCCTACAAGACCCACGCTAGTTGCTACCTCTCCGCTACCGGCGACAAAAAGGCCCACGGCGGCGTCTACGTTCATGTCGAGCCAGGCAGTTGCTTTCTCGCGTCCGGAATGTGGTCGCCCGACAAGGATCTTTTGCGCGCCATCCGGACGCGATTGGCTGTACATCCCGATCAGGCCGACGCCCTGATGTCTGATCTGGCCGCCGCAGGCCTGACGCTCGATCCATCCGACACGCTTAAACGCATGCCGCGCGGTATGGAGGAGCACGCCGAGAGCGATCATGCGGACCTGATCAAGCTGAAGTCGTTTACCGTCTCGCGTGGGGTCGCCGACGCCGACGTACAGGCGCCTGCCTTCACTGATGCCGTTCTCGCTTTCGCCCACGACGTGCAGCCGCTGACCGACTTTCACAGCGTGGTGTCCGCCTCGATCTAACACGTACCACGCCTCCGAGATGGGGCACGTTTGAACCAACGGCTCCCTGCGCGTTCGCATCTGATGCTGCTCTACATCCACGTGCCCTACTGTGCTCAGCGCTGCACGTACTGCGACTTCTACTTCGTCACTTCCAAAACCTCCCCAGCGCCATTTCTGGCGTCGGTCGAGCGCGAGATGGCGTCGTATGGGCACGAACTGGGCGCCTTTGACCCTATCGAGACGATCTACTTCGGAGGAGGGACACCGTCGCGGCTGCCCCCTGAGGATCTAGTCCGGCTCATCAAGCTAGCGAGCGTTCACTTCGACACATCCGGCGTGCGTGAAGTCACGGTCGAGGTCAACCCGGACGATGTCACACCGGGCTACCTGCGCGTTCTCAAACAGGGCGGCGTGACGCGGTTATCGATCGGCATCCAGTCGTTCTTCGCCGACGACTTGAAGTGGATGAATCGGTCACACTCGGCAGAACAGGCCGAGCAATCGATCTTGTGGGCGCGTGATGCAGGATTCGATTCATTTTCCATCGACCTGATCTTTGGACTGCCTGATCAGCCGCCCGAGTATTGGATGGCGAACGTACAGAAGGCGATTCGGCTGGGCGCGCCGCACATTTCGGCGTACGGGCTGACCGTCGAGGAGGGCACGCCACTAGGCAAGCAGGTCGCTCGTGGGCTGGTGATTCCGGCTCCCGACGACGAGGTCGCCGACCGCTTTTCGTTCACCCAATCGTTTTTGCGCGACGCCGGATACGAACACTACGAGGTGTCGAGCTTCGCCAAGCCGGGCCAGCGTGCTGTCCACAACAGCGCCTATTGGACGCACGCCAACTACGTCGGACTGGGGCCGTCAGCCCACAGCTTCTGGTGGGGCGCTCCTCGATCCGGTGCCCACCGGTGGGACAACGTGCGCAACCTCGCGCGGTACAACGCGCTGATCGAACAGCGGCGCGGTCCGGTCGAGAATGCCGACCGACTGACAATGGACGCTCTCGCCAACGAATACCTCATGCTTCGGCTGCGCACGTCCGATGGCCTCAACCTCGATACGCTCAACCAACGCTACGCCGCCGACCTGCTGCACGAGAAGTCGGACGACGTTATGATGCTTCAAGATGAAGGGCTGTTGATTCAAGACGGATCGACGTTGCGCCTCACCGACAGCGGCCTCCTCGTCGCCGACGCTGTGACGAGCCACTTGCTCTTCGATGACCTCGGGCGTTTGTCGTAATCGCGCGTGACTTGATAGAAGGTTCGGTGTGAGCGGTACCTTTCTGCACTACCCGCTGAACCTGTTGCAAGACTGTCCTGAGCGCATCCGGATGGAGCCCCTCACCTTCGATCAAAGGGAAGCTCCGTTGGCTTCATTACCGATTGCGAATGGAAAGGCGGCCTCTTTTTACTACAGATCTGGACAGATCCAGCACCCCGTCCCTGCGAGAAGAGACGGGGCAGCCAGATTAAGGGGATGAGGCTAGCGCACTATACGCACCTGAGCAGTCTCGGCGAAGCGTTCTCCTTTTACGTACACGAAGTAGGCGCCACTCGCAAGGCCCGTAGGCAGCGACAGTCGTAACGTCTCATCAGTTCCAACCTCGCCCTCGAACACGCTCGCCACGCGCCGGCCGAGCAGATCGAATGCGTCAACGCTCACGCTCTGTGACTCGCCAACGGTCAGCAGCACACTCTCGCGTCCATCCGACGCCGTCACGACGCGTATGTCCGCGCCAACTGCCGTCACGGTCAACTCGACGACTGGGCTAAACTCTTCGCTGCCGTCGAGGTCGACTTGGCGCAAGCGGAAGGCGTGTGTGCCCGGCGTCAATCCCGCGACCGAGAAGGTATAGCCCTGCGCTTCGAGCGTCGTGCCCGCGCCGTAGGTCCAGCCGCGGCTGGAGAAGCCTGAACTGCCGGGCGTGCGGTGCTCGACAGCGAAACCGCTGTTGTTGGTTTCGCTGGCGGTTTTCCAGTTCAGCAGGGCACTCGTGCCGTCTAGCCGAGCCATGAAGCCGGTCAGTTCGACCGGTAGCGCCTGATCACACGTGATGGTCACCTCGCCTCCTCGTCTGGATCCGCCGCCGGTCGTGCCAGCCGTAGCGGAGACGAGCATACCCGAGAATCCGACCGTGTTGACGTGGCTCGTTCCGCCAGC
The DNA here is from genome assembly GCA_963973615.1 of uncultured Rhodothermales bacterium. Lineage (GTDB taxonomy): Bacteria > Bacteroidota > Rhodothermia > Rhodothermales > BA12 > CAXBBB01. The sequence continues at coordinate 3,460 of CAXBBB010000386.1, forward strand.
TCCACCAGCATCTTGCC
>CAXBBB010000387.1:0-3470 GCA_963973615.1 uncultured Rhodothermales bacterium
TTGAAGCCCCCTTCGTTACTCCCGGCTAGGGCGACGCGCCCGGCGTCGTTACGCAGGTGACGTTGGACCAGAGCATGCCCAACCCCGCGCGCGACGTAGTCCGCATCGGCTATGCCATCCCCGAGGCAGGAGCCGTTCGCTTGTCGGTTTACGACCTGATGGGCCGCGAGATCAGCGTTCTCGTCGACGGCGTCGTGCCCGCTGGTCCTCACACGGCGACGTGGGACGGCGGCTCGCTGTCTGCGGGCGTCTACGTCTACCGGCTGGAGGCGAACGGCATCGTGCGCACGCGGATGGTAACACTGGCGCGCTGATCGCCCTCGCTTTCGGCCACTACTAGAAACGGCTTTCTGGCATCTTTGCTGGAAAGCCGTTTCGCTTTTGAGCCCGTACAGGACGCTCTGCACGTTCAGAACCGTTGCGGTTCCGCTGAATCCGCTCCGGCGGCGTTTCGGTTAGGTCGGTTTCCTTCACGCAACCCCCTTCGATGTTCTCCTTCGACCTCCGTACCCTGGCCGACCTGAGCGGACCCGACCGCGCCTTCCTCTCGATCTATCTCAAAAATGAAGACGACAAAGGTCTGCTCGCCTCCCGATTCAAGGAAATCCGCGCCTTTCTCTCGGACCAGCCGACCGAACTGGAGCACTTCGAGGAAAACCTGAAACTCGTCCAGCCGCTGCTCGACCAGCCGTTCTCGGGCAAAAGCCGCGTGCTGTTCGTCTGCTGGGCGCTCGACTATACCCAGTCGCACGACTTACCGCTCGAGATCAGCACACTCGTCCGCGTCGACTCTTCGCCGTATGTGCGGCCGCTGGCCGAGCTTCAGGACGAGCACGAGCAGTTTGCCGTCGTCGTCGCCGACAACAAAGGCGCGAGTGTCTACCTCGTCTCGGCAGGCGATATGGAGCGCGAAAAGCGCGTCCGAGGCGACATCAAGAACAGCGTCAAAAAGGGCGGATGGAGCCAGAAGCGCTACGCTCGTCGGCGTGACAAGGAGTTGGAACGCTATGCCACACGCGTCGCTGAGCAACTGAAAGGGTTGCACGACGAATCGCCTTTCGAGCGGCTGATCCTACTGGGCCAGGAAGAAGCGATGGCGGCCGTCGAGCACGCGCTTTCCAACCCGATGCGCGAGCGAATCGTCGGACATAAATCCATCAATGTGACCGACGAAGAGCAGGTCGCCGAGGAAGCCGCCGTCGATCTGTACTTCGAGGAGGAGCGCGCCGAAGAGCAGCGCCTGTGGAACGAAATCAAGGCGGGGTATCTCTCGGGCGGACTGGGCGTCGCTGGGCCGAGCCGCACACTCGATGCCGCCAAGACAGGCCGCGTCGAAGAGATCCTCGTCACACGCGACGTCAAGATCAAAGGCGTCCGGTGTCGCGCCTGCGAGGACCTCGCCCACGGCACGCCCGACACCTGCTACGTCTGCGGCTCGTCCGACCTGTTCACCGTCGACCTGGTCAACGAACTCGTAGAACTCGCCGCCCAGACCAGCGCCCACGTCGAGTTCGCCGATGCGTTCGAGGGCCTGACCGAGGTCGGCGGCGTTGCCGCGCTGCTGCGGTATTGAAGCGCTAGCCGCCATCCGTTTGCGGCACTCTAGAACTCGTCACCTGAACAGCGTGACAAGCTTCTGGCGTCGAGCAAGAACCGAAACGAGCGAGGCCGCCGAGGGGCAGCCTCGCTCGTTGTGCATTCGGAGAACGATTCGGTTCAGCGCGTCAGAACACTCAGCGCATCAGCGACGCTTTGAGCCGGTCCGATGCCATCGTCTGCGCCTGGACAGCCTGCTCGAGGACGGCGGCCATGCCGAAGAACTCGTGCGTCACGCCCGCAAACTCGCGGTGCTGCACGTCGACGCCATCGGCGCGCATCTTGTCGGCCAGCTCCATGCCTTCCGACGCCAGCGGGTCGATCTGAGCGTTGATGATCGTCGTCGGCGGGAAGCCCGAAAAGTCGGCACTGGTCAGATCGAGGTACTCGTGCATCTGCGTTTTCCAGTCGGGCGCGTAGTTGTCGAAAAACCACTGCATCCCCGGACGGTTGAGCGGAAGGGCGTCGGCATACTGGTTGTACGACGGCGACTGCACGTCCTGGTCGGCGACGGGATAGACCGAGAGGATGTGTTTGGGCATCATCACATTCTGCTCGCGCGCCATCATCGCGACGGAAACGGCGAGGTTGCCTCCAGCGCTTTCCCCTGCAACGGCGATGCGCGACGGGTCACCGCCTATCTGCGCCGCGTGTTGCGTCACCCAGCGATAGGCGTCGAACGCGTCCATATGCGCCGCCGGGTAGCGATGCTCGGGCGCCTGACGATAGGCCACCGACACGACGACTGCGCCTGTCATCTTAGCCAGCGCGATAGCCGACGCCTCGTACGTGTCCAGATCGGCGATCACCCAGCCGCCTCCATGATAGTAGACGACGACGGGACGCGGTCCGCTTCCGCTCAGCGGCGTGTACGTGCGAACCAGAATACCGTCGTCCGGGCCGACCGGCAGCAGCTTGTGTGCGATGTCGACGGCGGGCGGCATGGGGCCGTGGCCGGTCTTCATCATCAACTCCATGACGGCGTTGGTCGGTGTTTTCGCCATACGTGCCTGGAACGCCGTCATGTCGGCGAAGCCCGGCTGCTCGAATGCCATCAGCTGTTCGACGACGGCGTGCATCTGCGGATCGATGCTCGGCGCCCACGACGGCTTGGCGCCTTCGGGCATGGCGTTCATCGGATTCGACGCAGACACCACCGGTCCGGTGTTGCCGCCAGAAGGCAGGGGCGGTGCCATCATGGGTTCGGACGAGCGGCAGCCGGTCAGGGCGAGCGCGCAGAGCACGAGGAGGGTATAGATTCGCATGGTGGAGTAGTTCAGGAAAATGGACATGCCCGGCGATGTGCTGGGCGACTGTGGTTTCACTCCCCGACGGGTAGAAGCCGTTCCGACCGCCTGGGAGTGGTTTCGCCTTCGTTCCGCACGTCACTAACCTGCGATGGCATGCCTCACAGGTCACTCCGCACGCGTTCTTCCGCCCGGCTTCGCGTAGGGCGCGCAGGCCAGCCTGAACTTGCGCGGCTCTATCCTAGCTCGCGTGACCGCCTCTCCTCTCTCTGCCCGCCACCCGTCCGACACCAGCGTGGGCCTGCTCATCGCGGGTATCGCGCTGGTGTCGCTCAACCTGCGCCCGGCGATCGCTGCCGTAGGACCGATTGCGGGCGACATCAGGGGCGGCGCCGAGTTGTCGAGCGCTGCCGTCGGCCTGCTGACAACGCTTCCGCTGGTGGCCTTCGGGCTCGTGTCGGTGATGACCCCGCTGCTTACGCGACGCCTGGGCATTGGGCGAACGCTGCTCGGCGCTCTGGTCGTGTTGGCGATTGCGACAGCGACGCGAGCGATTCCCGGCCATGCGTTCCTCTTCGGCGGGACAGCGGTTCTGGGCGTTGCAATTGCGCTGGCCCACGTGCTGCT
>CAXBBB010000388.1:0-3470 GCA_963973615.1 uncultured Rhodothermales bacterium
ATCCACGCGTCGTTGTAGGTCTTGCTCAGATAGCGGAAGCCGCTGTCAGGCAGCATCACGACAACTAGCGCGTCTTCTCCCATCTCGTCCTGGTGCGCCTCGATCCACTCCAGCATCCCGGCGACGGCCATTCCGCAACTCTGGCCGATGAACAGCCCTTCTTCTTTCGCCAATCGCCGCGTCATCTGCATCGCGGCCTTATCCGTCACCTGCACGTAGTCGTCGACTAGGCCAAAGTCCATGTTTTCGGCCAGGATGTCCTCGCCGACGCCTTCGGTCAGGTAGGGGTAGATCTCGTCGTGGTCGAACTCGCCCGTGTGGAAGTACTTGTGGTAGACGCTGCCCATCGGGTCGACGCCGATCACTTTGATGTCGGGGTTTTGCTCTTTGAGAAAGCGCGCCGTTCCGCTGATCGATCCGCCCGTTCCGGCTCCGGCGAAGTAGTGCGTGACCTTGCCGCCGGTCTGCTCCCAGATCTCGGGACCGGTCGCGAGGTAGTGCGCATGAGCGTTGGCGGGGTTGTCGTACTGGTTGAGGTAGACGCTATTGGGAATCTCGGTCGCCAGCCTACGAGCGACGCTGTAGTACGAGCGCGGATCGTCGGGGGCGACGGCCGTCGGACAAACGATGACCTCGGCGCCAAACGCGCGCAGCACGTCGATCTTCTCCTGGCTCTGCTTGTCGGTGGTCGTGAAGATGCAGCGGTAGCCGCGCGAGATGGCCACGATGGCGAGTCCGGCGCCGGTATTTCCGCTCGTACCCTCGATGATCGTTCCACCCGGCTTCAGGCTTCCGTCCTGCTCAGCGGCGTCAATCATGCCGACTGCGATGCGGTCCTTGACGCTTCCGCCTGGATTGAAGAATTCGACTTTGGCGGCGACGGCTACGTTCAGGGAGCGGGTCACGGCGTTCAGGCGGACGAGAGGCGTTTGGCCTATCGTGCCTAGGACGGAGTCGTGGATCATCGGGTAAATGTGTAGTTAGTTTGAAGCAGCCATCCCGCGTATTTTGAGCGCGAGGCAGCAGAAGCCTTCTCTATATCCTCCGCCCCTACATCGGTTCGTCCCGGTTCATGGAATCCCCTCCAACTCCCGGCGACACGCTCGCCACCGAACTACTCGTCGCCTCCTTCGGGCTCGACGGATCCGCACACCACCGCGATGCGGCGTGGCGGGGCGTGTTCGGGATGGAAAGTGTGTGGCAGCGACTGGCCGAAGAAGACCGACAGACGGTCAACGGGGCGTTGAGTGAGGCTGCGCAGGGTAATCTGGTGACGCATCAGGTCGTCACCGTACACATCGCCGAGCGGCCGGACCCGACGCCTACTCTCTTGCATTTCCTGCCAACCTTTGGCGCTCGAAGTGAGGTGGTGTCGGTCGCGGTGACGGGCGAGTTGCTGACGCAGCCGGGCAGTTGGAACGTGTCGCAGACGCGGCGCAACCGGATGGAGACGCTCGGACGAATGAGCATGGCGATCGCGCACGACCTGAACAACCTCCTCTCGGGCATCCTCGGGCATACCGAACTGCTCAAGTTGAAGGCACCGGATATGAACGGAGCTATGGAGCATGTCCAGACCATCGAACGCGCGGCCCTCGATGGAGCGGCTATCGTGCGCAAGATCCAGCAGTACGTGCGTCAGGAAAAGCAGAACCGCTACGAGCATCTGTACCTCGGCGACATCCTCGACGAGTGCGCGATGCTTACCAAGCCGTATTGGTACAACGAGCCGCGTCGGAGCGGCATCCGCATTGAGTTGACCCACGATTTCGCCCCGTCGCCGCCGATTTTGGGAGCGGGACACGAACTGCGCGAGGTGTTTGTCAACATGATCCTCAACGCGGCGCAGGCCATGCCCGCGGGCGGACGCATCAAACTCACTGCCAAGCCCGATGGCAAGCGGCACGTGATCGTGACGGTATCGGATACGGGACACGGTATGCCTCCTGAGATCCGCGCCCGCATCTTCGAGCCGATGTTTTCGACCAAAGGCGAAGGGGGAACCGGCATGGGGCTGGCCGTCGCGTACGGAATCCTCCGCGCCCACGAAGCCGACGTGCAAGTCGACAGCGCACCCGGCATCGGCACCCGCTTCCGCCTCCGCTTCCCCATTGCCGACGACGCCCCCGACGTGGACACGGCACCGAAGGTTCAGACCGGGCAGATGGACGCGCGCATTCTGATCGTCGACGACGAGGAGATGGTCCGCACCGTCCTCGCGCGCCTGCTCAAACTGCGCGGCTACCGAACGACCCAGGTCGGCTCCGCCGCCGACGCCCTCGCCCTCCTCGTTTCAGGAGAAACGTTCGACGCCGTCATCACCGACCTGGGCATGCCCGAGATGAACGGACGCGATTTCGCCATAGCCGCCGCTCGTATCGACGACCCGCCGCCCATCGTCCTTCTGAGCGGCGACACCGAACCCGGCAATCCCGATGCTACTATTGCCGCCATTCTCGCCAAGCCGTTCCAGATCGACCAGGTGGACCAGACGCTCCGGCGCGTGATCGCCGGATAAGGTGGTGCGCTGTGCCTACGGCTCGACAGCGACCCAGGCTTCTCGTCGCCCGCTTTCTAGTGCGGCAAAAAAGAAGCGAACGCCGCGTAATCCATCTTCTACCGTGGGAAAGTCGAGGTCGAGCGGCGACGGCTCTCGCCCTTCGACCCGGGCGCTGATGGTTCGCAAGGCGTTGCGGTAGACGTTGGCAAATGACCTGTCGGCGACTTCCGAGGAGCCGAACCTGGCCGCGTAGTACGCTTGTGGCGAGAGATCGCCGTGCCCCCGGCGCAAAAGGCGCGCATGGCCCTCTCGTGGGTGGACCGTGAGTTCGTCTCGCGTGTCCCCATTCCACGTCAGCGTCCCCTCGGTCCCGATCACGCACAACCGGAGGTCGTTGCCGAGCCCGGCGGCGATTTGGGAGCAGTGGAGCACGCCGCCTGCGCCGCCCACGAAGCGCAGGAGCACGTTGGCATCGTCGTCGACCGCGCGCGCCTCGACGAACGTCCGCACGTCGGCACACAACCGCTCGACCTGTAAACCGGTGACGTAGGTAGCGAGGTTGTGGGCATGGCTTCCGATATCGGCCAGCGTGCCCGCGCCTGCCTGTAGGGGGTCGGTTCGCCACATCGCCTGCGCGTTGCCCTGCCGCTCAACTGGTTGCGACAACCATCCCTGGCTGTACGACACGACGACCTTTCGCACCGTCCCCACCGCACCGTCCTCCACCATCGCCCGCGCCTGCTTCACCATCGGATAGCCCGTATAGGTGTGCGTCAGCGCGAACACGACGTCGTTCTCCCGAACCGCATCGACCATCGCCTGGGCGTCGGCGAGTGTCGTTGCGAGCGGCTTGTCGCAGATCACATGGATCCCACGCCGGATAAACGCCAGAGCGACCGGCGCGTGCAACCCGTTCGGCGTAACGACAGACACTGCATCGACGCCGTCCTCGCGAGCCGCTTCGGCTTCG
>CAXBBB010000389.1:0-3452 GCA_963973615.1 uncultured Rhodothermales bacterium
ATTGCTCACCGAGCTAGGCAGCGTTAAACGCGTCAAAGCCGCGGCCGAAGACGAGATCGCCGCCGTCGTGGGCCCCGCCGCCGCCCGAGCCGTTCGCGCCCACTTCGACACCCCCGAGCAGCCTGCTAAGGACGAGACCATGTAGAACGGGGATCGCGCTCGGTTGCCGCGTGTTGAGATAGAAACCCCGACGCGTATGTCCACCATCGACCTCCACGAAGCCGCCGCCTGCCTGACTGAACTCGTCGCCCGCGTGCAGAACGGCGAGACCATCGCGCTCACCGACGGCGAGAAGCAAGTCGCCGCACTCGTGCCGCCGCCGACAAGCCGCGAACGCATGGGCTACGGAAGTCTGAAAGGCAAGATGTGGATAAGCGACGACTTCGACGCGCCGCTCGACGATCTGAAGGACTATATGTGATGCGTCTTCTGCTCGACACCCACACCATCCTCTGGTTTCTCCAAGCCGATTCACGCCTCTCCTCGTCAGCGCTCGACACGATCCAGGCATCCGACTCCGACGTATTCGTGAGCGACGTGTCGCTCTTCGAGATTGCGATCAAAGCCGCCATCGGAAAACTGGATCTCGACCTGGATCTCTCAGACGTGTTCGAGAGAGCGCTTTCCGACAACGGGTGGCACGGGATCGGGATTCGACCGCGCCACCTGTCCCACTACGTCGACCTGCCGCTGCACCACCGCGACCCGTTCGACCGGATGCTCGTCGCCCAGGCACGGGCCGAGCGTCTGACGCTCGTCACGGGCGACGCAGCCATGAGCGATTACGACGTGCCAGTGCTGTGGTAGTTTTTCATCTCCGATCTCTCGTTTCATCTTTTCGACTGCACGCATGACTCTCACCAGCGAATCTCTGACCGACGGCCAGCCCTGCCCTCCCCGCTTCGCCTTTTGCGTCCCATCGGACGGTAAAGCCACACTCGGAGCCAACCGCAGCCCGCAACTCACCTGGAGCGACTTCCCAGCGTCGACCAAGAGTTTTGCCCTCGTGTTCGTCGACCGAGACGTGCCCGCGTTCGGCGACAACGTCAATACCGAAGGCCAAACGGTAGAGCACGACCGCAAGCGCACCGACTTTTACCACTGGGTGCTCGTCGACATCCCAGCGGACCGCACGTCGCTAGGCGCTGGTGACGATTCGGATGGCGTCACACCGCGCGGAAAAGACCTGGGACCGACGCCCTACGGCACACGCGGACGCAACGACTACACAAGTTGGTTTCAAGGCGATGCCGACATGGAAGGCGTGTACGGCGGCTACGACGGCCCCTGCCCCCCGTGGAACGACGAACGCATCCACCGCTACGAACTGACGGTCTACGCCCTCGACACGGAAACGCTCGGCCTGAGCGGCGACTTCGGCGGTTCGGACGTGATCGAAGCGCTCGACGGTCACGTGCTCGACCAGGCAAGCCTGACGGTGACGTACCACACCTACCCAGACGCCCGGCCCGCCACGGACTGACAGATTTAGCGCATCGCCTGCCGGACGGCTTCGATTACGCGGTCCTGCACGTCGTCGGTCATCTGCGGCCAGATCGGCAGGCTGAGTACTTCGCCTGCAAGTTGGTCGCTGATGGGGTTGGCAGGGTGTTTTCCGGCGTAGATCGGCAAGCGGTCTTGCGGGATCGGATAGTAAATCATCGTCTGGATATCGAGCGCTCCGAGCGCTTCGGAGAGCGCATCGCGTCGCCCATGCAGCACGCGGATCGTGTACTGGTGGAAGACGTGGCCTTCGGCGACCGGCGGAGCGATGAGACCGTCGATGTCCCCTAGCGCGTCGGTGTAGCGAGCGGCCACGCGGCGACGACCTTGTGTGTTCGCGTCCAGGTGCGGCAGCTTGACGCGCAGGATGGCGGCCTGCATCGCGTCCAGGCGGCTGTTGTAGCCGACGACTTCGTTGTGGTATTTCTTTTTGGCGCCATGGACGCGGAGCATCCGGGCGTGCTCGGCGACCGCGTCATCGTCCGTCACGAGCAGTCCTCCGTCGCCGTACGCACCTAGCGTCTTGGACGGAAAAAAGGAATAGGCACCTACGTCTCCCATCGTGCCGGTCTGCTTGCCGACGAGTGCGGCCCTGACCTCGGAATCGCAGTTGGCGCCATGGCATCCAGCGCAGTCGCCCGAGTAGCGCGCGCCGAACGATTGAGCACAGTCCTCAATGATCTTCAGACCGTGGCGCCGAGCGATGTCTACGAGTTGCGTCATCGCGCACGGCTGCCCATAGAGATGGACCGGCATAATCGCCCGCGTCCGGGGCGTGATCGCGGCTTCGAGTTTAGCCGGGTCGATGTTGAACGTGTCCGGGTCGACGTCGACGAAGATGGGCGTGGCACCCAGTAGCGAGATGCTTTCAGCCGTTGCAAAGAACGTAAACGGCGTCGTGATGACCTCGTCTCCCGGGCCGATGCCCAGCGCGCGCAGTCCGATCACGAGCGCGTCCGTGCCCGAGTTGACGGCGATGGCATGCTGGGTGCCTAGATACGCGGCGACTTCCGACTCGAATGCCGTCACTTCCGGCCCCATAATGAAGTGCGCCGAGCGCATGACGCGCTGAGTGGCAGCCGTGAGTTCGTCCCACAGCGCGTCGATCTCGGGTGTAAGGTCGAGAATGGGAATCGGCGAGTGCTGGCTCATACGTGGGTGTCTGGATTGCTAGTAGGCTTAAACGTGTCGTAGGCGCGCTCGCCCGTCGTCAAGTCTGGTGGAAGCGGCGACTCCTCGTCAACGTCGAGGCAGCGGACCCTCCCGCTTTCGAGTCGATAGCGTAGGCCGGATTCGGGGCACGTGGCGAGTCCGTCGGCGGCGAAGGCGAGACGGTGTCCGTGGCGGCTCATCCACCCCTGCGCGCGCCCAGGCGTCCCCACGATGAGAGCGTCGTCGCGCGTGACGACCGCTCCGGCAGCGACGAAGCAGTAGCGCCCCAGCGTGACGCCGCACACGATGGTGGCATTCGCTCCAACGGTCGCTCCCCGGCCCAAGCGCGTCGTCTCGTAGAGCGATTTGCGGTTGACCTGGCTGCGTGGATTGGTGACGTTGGTGAGCACGCAACTCGGCCCCAGAAACACGTCGTCCTCAACGTGACAGCCGCCATATACGGCGACGTTGTTCTGAATCTTGACGTTACTGCCGATGACGGCGCCGTCGGCTACGAACACGTTCTGCCCTAGCACGCACCGCTCGCCAATGACGGCGCCACTCGACACGTGGCAAAAGTGCCACACGCCCGTCCCCTGGCCAATCTGCGCGCCCTCGTCAACGTATGCGCTGGGATGGATGCGTACGCCCGGCATCTCGGAGACCCGGCCGCTCATCGACGGCCTCCCAGCGCGCGCTGCGTCATCGGATGCACGTCCAGCGACGGGTTGGTCTGAGGCACGGCAGCGCGCAGACGGTCGACCAGTTCAATTGCAGGCCGCGCGTCGGCGATGCGG
>CAXBBB010000390.1:0-3440 GCA_963973615.1 uncultured Rhodothermales bacterium
CCCGCTACGCCGCCAACGCCCCGGCAGCTGAGCAGCGGGCTGCGCAGCGACGAGGGCAGGTAGCGCACCCGAAGCCCGAGACGCCCGTCGGCACCGCTGCGAACCCGGCTCGACGCGTCAGGGTGGAAGCCGAGCGCCCCCGAACTGATTGCGACGCAGAGGCCGTGGGATCCCTTCTCATCGCGTTGGTCCCCGGTTACGCCGAAAAGGTTGCCAGCCGATGATGCACGCCGACGCCCCGGACTAGCCGAGAACGCTGGCTCCCTTGGTCGGCTTGCGGAGGCGGGGTAGGCGCACTCAAAGAGCCTTGTACTTCTGGAAGAGAAGACTGACGTGTTCTTGTACAACCTCGAAGTTTTGCTTTGCATAACTAATTTCCAGAACGATGTAGTTGCCGTCGCCGCTTGGCCCAGCGCCCTCGACCTCTGATTCTCGAAGTGCTTGCTGGTGTTTGCGACTGAGTCCGGCCATGCGACCATTGCTATGTGCTATCGCGTTTCTGATTACACCCAGCCAATTAAGCCGCGCGCGTCGGTCATCAGTGAAATCGATCGGGAAAGCAAGCACATGGTTGAAGTACTTCTCTGCTCGAGCCAGCATGTGCGGTCCCTTGATGTCCGACAGTGACAGCGGAGAGGACTTCTTCTTCTGGACCAAGTCAGCAAGCTCTACTAGAACTAGTTCATAGAATGACCACAGGCTCACGATAAAAGGGTTGATCACAAGGCGCGGTAGGTCATCCGTAACCCACTCCTGGTGCACCTCGAACTCTTGCCTCGACATCTCGTGCTCGTATTCGTCGCTTTGGTCGTAGCCAGCCAGCTTGCCGTCTAGCTCCCGTTTGCTCTTCCCGCTCTGCATTCGCATCTGCTCCTCGACGAAGTCGAGGTGATCCTTCAACACATGAAGGTCCGACTCGAGTCCGATAAGGTCCCAGTTTGGAGGCATGAACATGGCGACTCGGTGGGATGCGCGCCTAACAGAAAAGGCTCTGTCACGCAGAGCACGGGGGGATGTGAGGATAGCGCCGCCGACCGAGCGTGGCAAGCCAGACTAGTCCATCTAATTAGATAGGGCAGCAGCAACACTAATGACCACCGCTACAAGTGCCACGATCAAACTGGCTACTGCCAAGTGCGTCTGGTGCCAGGAGTTGATCTTCATCATGATCAGGTCGAACGCCCGATCATAGGTGTGGTGCAACTGATTCATTTGCTGAGTTAGCGGAACAAGGTCAAGGTCTAATCCAACCTCAGATACGTTCACCACAAATGATTCTACGTCGAGCTCCAGGCGCCGGACGTGATGTCTGAACGACAGAATCTCGTTTAGACAATTATTCAGGTTTTTTAGCTTCGATAGATAGCTGTATTCCAGCATCGATGCGCTGCTAAGCAGGGTGTCTGAGCCCTCGTCAATATTTCTGGCATGAGAAAGAAGTTGTGTTCTCCATTGAGGAAGAATGGCGTGAGCTATTGAAAAATGAGAGGACATATTGAGATTAATTCGGAGTGGACCGCTTAGCATAGATACATGCTTCGATTGAAAGTCGTAGAGCGCGTTTGCTATCTCAACGAGCTGCTCTTCAGTGACTCCGACTGAACTAGTAGGCTTTGACTTGACCTTGGGCAATTTTCCAACGACCGCGGCCACTTCTATAGTAGACTGGCGGAGTGCATAAGTCTGATCCGGTGCTGGCATCGCTTTTCTTTGCAAACTAAGAAGCCCTCGCCCAGATAGATCCAGACGAGGGCTATAGCCGCGAGAGCAGCAGGGAGGCGACACCAACGTACCGGGCCACGCCGCTGATCGCCACGCCGCTGCGGTACCCCTGCGTCACATCCGAAGGATTCACGCGGTGGAAATTGGGTCATGCCCAAGAAGTCACTGCCTGCTGCACCGTCTACCGCGTTCGAGAGCCTGAGCGTGCAGCGCCAGAAGCTGATCGACGGGTACATTCGGCACGGTCAGGTAGCGAAAGCTGGACGTGAAGCAGGCTATGCTGAGAGCACGTGTAGCAGCGGATCGATCTACGCGATCTTTCGGGATCCTTCTATGCAGGATGCTCTGGCCCAGCGGCTGGAAGAGACCGCCCTGAGCGCTGAAACCGTGCAGTCGCGTCTGGCCGACATCGCGAGCACGACGCTCGACGACTTCGTCAGCTGGGAGACGACGTGGGAAGAACGAGATGAGTGGATCCCCGTCGCCGACGCTGTTGCATTGATGGAAAAGCGCGTCGACATGGACGATGCGTACCGGGAAATGCTGACGTCGGCAGAGATGTACTCGACAGAGGAAGAAGACAAGCAGATGACCGCGAGGAGACGCGAGTTGATGCGACTCGAAGCCCAGGCCGAACACGATCCTGAGTCGCTGGCCCAAGTGCGGATGCCTGCCGTTGGGCGTGAAGTCGCACGGCTCGACCTGGACAAAGCGCGCGAGTCTGGAAAGCTGCATCTGGTCAAAAAGATCAAGCAGGACAGCGACGGCGCTGTCACGGTCGAACTGCACGATCGTCAGAGCACGCTGCACCACCTGGACAAGATGCACCACGCGCGCCAGGCGCTGGCCAAGGAAGCCGAGCAGAAGCGCGACGCCGCAGCACTGGGCACGGCGCTGGGCAAGATGGGGCTGAGCCTCACGCAGATCAACATCACCAACGTCAACCTGGACGGCTGACGCCAATAGCGCGACGTTTGCGCGCAAACCGAATGAGCGAACAACGAGACAAAAAGATCAGGCAGATCAGCCGCAGAGACTTCCGGGCGTTCCTCGTCGAGGGGCGCTTTCTGAGCCTGCGCAAGCGTCTGGCGATGTGCCGACTGTTGCTCTGGCGACTACCGAAGCACGACCTGGTCGCGCGCGATCGATTGCTCCGAGACTGGGACCTGATGTGACCCAGACCGAGCGCTATCTGCGCATCGCCCGCAGTCTGTCGCCCGACGAGCCGCGCCGCCGGCTGCCGTCGGGAGGGTGGCGCTACAGCCCGCGTCAGAAGCGCGTGGCCGTCGCCATCGGAGAGTCGATGGGCAACGTCGTGGCCGCGCTCGTGATGGGCACAGAGCCGAACAACGTCAGCCGCTGGCGGCACGAACGGTCATGGGAGCGATAACACCACTCGACCCGGCGCGCATCGCCAGGGAGAACCGGCAGCGATTTGGGCGGCTGTTTCGCGAGGCGTACGACCCGACACGCGGCATCGGCTGCTACGGCGATCGGTTCGCGCTAGCGTCGACGGACCACGTGAGCCTGCTGCTGCCCGCGCGCATGCTGGGCGACGAATCGGCCAGGGCATTCGTCGACGCCGTGCAGCAGGCCGGAAGCATCGAGCGCGTCAAGTCGCACTTCGAGCTGGACGACGGCGAGTGCAGATCGTGGCTCGTCGAGCTGATGCGGCAGCGCTTTCGCTTCGATCCGGAGGCGTGGTTCGAGGCGTGCGT
>CAXBBB010000391.1:0-3430 GCA_963973615.1 uncultured Rhodothermales bacterium
CGGTGTACGCGTCGGTCACCATCTCGCGGGCGCGCTCCCACGTCACGAACGTCGTCGCCTCGCCGGTCGGCGCGTAGCGGTCGTAGTCCGCAAACTCGCCTTCCATCCCGAGTAGACGAGCTTTGAGCGTGTAGTAGCGTTGCGCCAGATCGTAGCGCGACGTGACCGCATCGATTAGCGCGTCGACTGTCGCGTCGTCGGCTTCGTTGGCGTGGTTGCGCGAGGCGAGCCAGTGAGGATAGCCGCGTCGCTTGTCGGACGCGGCTTTGTCGGCGAGAATCGTGTTGAAGACGTAGGTCAGCGTTGGGACGATGGCGGTTAGACCTTCGGTGACGGCGTGAGCAGCGGCACGCCGGACGGCAGGGTCTCCGTCGTGGAGCTTGGCAAGGATGGCCTGCTTGCTCATCGGCTTGCCATCGAACTCGAACCGCGCCTGGGCCAACGCCTGGTCGAAAAACCGCGACCAGGCCGACGCTCCTGTCACATTGGTTTCGGACAGCACACGCTCGATCTCTTCGGTCAGGATGTGAGCACGCCGCTTGCCGACGGTGTCGAGGTAGTGCCCGGCGAACGCCAGCCTGGGGTCCGACGCATGAGTCGACGCCACATCTGGGTCGAGAACGGCCCACTCGGTCTCGATGAACAGCAGGTGCTGCGTGAGTTCGGCGTAGGCTTCGCGCGTGGCCTGAAGCAGTTTACCCGCTTCAGCGTCCGTCGTCTGGGTCGACCAGTTCAGAAATGCGTACGACATCGCCCGCCCTCCGCGATCTTGAATGTCGCCCGAAGCACGGAGCAGTTTGGCGAGCGTGTCGGTGTCTGCCGTCGCAATTGTCCCTTTGTACTCCTTCTCGATCCGCTTCGCCGCGTCGAGCGCCGACGCCATTTCGGACGAAAGTGCGGTCACGTTGGCGTAGAGATGCGTCAGATCCCAGCGCACGTCGGCGGCTCCGATGTCCGGCGTGCTGTCGGTTTGGGTAGCTGAATCGGCGGAGAGGTGCAAGGGCGAAAAGGGCACTGAAAGACGAAGTAAGCGGATGAGAACAGAGCATCATAGAACCCGACCAATGCGCAGCGGTTCGACAGTGCCATTCAACACCGACACCGATGCCGTTCCTTCCCCTTTCCTCCTCGTCCGAGCTCGAAGCCGCCCTCGATCACTCGGAGCGCGAATCTGTCGTCCTATTCAAGCACAGCAGCTCGTGCCCGATCAGCGCCGGAGCACACGCCAGCATCAAGCCGCTTGCGGACCAGGTACCGATCTATAAACTGACCGTCCAGCAGTCGCGCGAGCTGTCGCGCAAAATCGCCGACGAGTTGGAAGTACGCCACGAAAGTCCACAAGCGCTCGTCATAAAGGATCGCAAAGTGACGTTCGATACGTCGCATGGACGCGTCACCGCCGATACTCTTTCTAGCGAGTTGGCCTCGTGAGTGGACCTATACCTCTTGGGAGTAGGATTCGTCTTGGATCTCTATCGGCTTTCGTGCTGGCAACATTTTGCCTGACCTCTTGCAATAACGGAGAACAAACGCCCCCCCCAGAAGCTCTACCGGCAGTCGCCGACTCGACGCTTCCTGACCGGGCTGCGCTGCGACCTTCTTTGACGCTGCCGACATTGGGCGGCGACTCGCTTCGGCTTTCTGATTATCAGGGACAACACGTGCTCGTCAACTTCTGGGCGACGTGGTGTCCGCCGTGCCGAGAGGAAATGCCGGACCTAATCGCGCTGCACGATCGGTTTAAAGAGCGAGGTTTGTCGGTCATCGGCATATCCGTCGACCTGGAGGGACCGGAGGTGGTGCAAGGTTTCGTAGACGAGTACGCGGTCCCCTACCCGATTGCGCTCGGGGGAGATGGCGCAGCCGAAGCGTTTGGCGGTGCTTTCGCGCTGCCGACGTCCTTTTTGCTCAATCCGGATGGCGAAGTCATCGGGCGCTTTCCCGGCGTGTTTCCGGCCGACATGATGGCCGACGAGTTTGACGTCATGCTGCCACCAGCTTAGGCTTCAGAAGCGCCACGCCGCATCGACAGGGATTTCGCCAGTCGCATTCGTTTGCGCAAACAGATAGCCGGTCAGCACACCCTCAATGAGCATCCGACCCTCCTCGAGGGTCACCTCATAGTGGCGGTGCGGCATCCGAATGGAGAGGCCACGCGCGGTGAACTCGCACCCTATCACGACCCCGTACGACTGTGCGAGGTCGAGCAGTTCGTGAATATCAGGCTCCACGTACCCGAGCGTGCTCGGTGCGCGAAAGTCGGTATCGATCATGGGATTGAGGTCGTGCGGGGGTGCTATTTGGTAATCGGCGAGCGCTGCGTTTTCTTAACGGAGTGGCCCAAGATGCGCGCATGCTTTCCACCACTCTGTAACACTTTCTTGGAGCGTATTTGAGCCTGCACTGTTTCGCCTATTGGTCTATCTCCAAGGTCCTATGTACTCCGCCCTAACACTGGTCGACACCCCGAATTCTTACTCGGACGCCCCTTTTCGGAAGCGCTTCCAGCTTCGGCCTCCCCACCTCATTGTTGACTCCAATGGTCACCTCACGGCGCTTTCGCCCGATGCGCGTGCTCTTTTGGAGTTTCTTCCCTCTCAACGAATCGAAACGAACTTTTTCTCGCACGTGCACAGCCGCAACCAATACCGCGTAATGCGCGACGTGGCGAGCCTGCTGCTCTTTGATAAGACGCGCTGCGAATGGCTGCTCCGCATGCGCTCGGGTCGTGGGCGGTGGCTCTGGTTTCAAGCGACGGCTACGTGCGAAGAGTGCGACGAAGGCGCACGCATCGGCATTATGCTCGAGCCGATGCGCATCGAATCGTGACCCCAAACCGTTGGTATAGAAACGCCGGATGGAGACAGTCTCCATCCGGCGTTTCTGTGTTGCATCATGCCGATCAGAGCAGCGAGCGAACGGCCCTAGCGGCGGCTTCCGACGTGATACCGAACTCTTCGTACAGTTTCTCGAACGGTGCCGATGCGCCGAAGTGATCCAGCCCAATCGCTATCCCACGATCCCCGGTGTACCGTGACCAGCCCATGGTCACGCCTGCCTCAATCGAAACGCGCGCCGTTACGGCTTTGGGGAAGACCGATTCTTTGTAGGCTGCGTCCTGTTTCTCGAACAACTCCCAGCACGGCATCGAAACGACACGCACGCCGACACCATCGACTTCGAGCGATTCGGCTGCCTCAAGGGCGAGTTCGACTTCGCTGCCCGTCGCCATCACGATGGCCTGAAGGGGTGCCTCGGCTTCTTTAACGACGTACGCGCCTTTAAGGGTACCTTCCGCCGAGCCATAGATCGTCCGGTCGAGCGTGGGTACATTCTGGCGCGTCAACGCAAGCAGGGTCGGCCCCTTATCGTTTTCGAGCGCGATGCGCCAGGCATAGGCGGTCTCGTTAGCGTCGGCGGGACGCAAAAC
>CAXBBB010000392.1:0-3427 GCA_963973615.1 uncultured Rhodothermales bacterium
TGTCCCGCTCCCGGCGCGTCGAGCGTCGTGGCCGGGGCGTGCAGCAGCTCGGTCGCGAGGATGAGTTGCTCCTCGATCTCCCGGATGCGCTCGTCGATTTCGAGCAGGCCGGGAGCGTGGTACTGCTCGCACTTCTGCTGCGCCATTTCGAGGTTCGTGCGCGCCAGGTCGCGGCGTCGGCGCAGCGCGCCGAGCATCGTCAGCGCTTCGGTGAGCCGGGGCGCGTCGGCCTCGCTCGTGATGAGCGGGATCGTCGACGCGAGCGGCACGTCCTTGGGGTCGATGATGCCGGGCACCTCCACCATCAGGTGGACGGCGGCGTCGGTGTCTTTGGTTTTGTCTGTCCTGAAAAGGGCCATGGTGTTGGTTTGGTCTTTAGTGAGCCGGTCGGCTCGGTGTGTCGCTGAGGCAGGTGCCGTCAGTCTTGGTTTTTGGGATTGAGCGGGCACGTGCGGCAGGCTCGCCACATCGCCACCCGGCTCGGATTGGTGGCCGCGAAGGGCCGGTTGCGCAGTTCGGCACACTTGGTCTCGTGAATCGAGCCGAGGACCGGGCACGGCACGCTGGCCACGCCGATCACATCGCGCACGGCGCGCTCGACGTTGTCCAGGCGCCCGGCGTAGGTGCCGGAGAGCACCTGGCTCACGACCGAGCCGGAGTAGCCGAGCCGCTTCGCTACAGCGGCCTGGCTCGTCCGCTCGACCTCGGCGCGCAGCACGTCGATCCAGTCGCTCATGATGCCACCTCCGCCGCCAGGCGTTCAGCCCGCTCCTTCGCCATCGCTCGTAGCACGCGAGCGGTCGGCAGGTCGGGTCCGAGGTCTCGACCCAGCCGAAAGCACTTGAAGCTGCCGGGCTGTCCGTGCGGCTGCTTCCGGCCCGTCACCACGACGATGCGCGCGTTGATCAACTCACGCACCAGTGACTTCACCGTCTCGAGCGGCACGTCCGTCGATGCGGCCAGGTCGCGCGTGGTGAACGTGCGATGGACCCGAACAGCCGTCCACACGAGTTGACGCTTGGTCGGGGCGGGAGCGGGCAGCGTCGGCGTGCCAACGATCTCCCACGTCTGCGTACGCATCGTCGTCTCTCGGAGCATGCGCGGCGCATCGCTGAGCTTCGCCTCTCCCCTGCTGCGCAGATCACTGAGCGCATCGCGAACCGTACTGCTGGTCACGCCGCACTCGGCAACAACGTCGGCCACGGTGAAGGGCCGCTTCATGCCGATCATCGCGCGCGCGGCTTTCTGTTTGGCCGAGCGCTTCATTTGGCCCCTCCCCGGCGTGACGGGCCGAAGTCGAGCCGCAGTTTGCGGTTGCCCCAGTCGGACAGCGTGATGCGGTCGAGGCCGTTGGCGCGGGCGACCGCCTCGATGCGGCTCACCGCGATCGTGATGTTGCCGACGTTGCCTTGCAACTGCTTGAAGACGTGATGGCACAGGTCGTCCGACAGCGCGACGTCGCACAGTCCACGCATCACCAGCGCAGAGTCCACCTCGTCCAGCCCGGTGAACTCCACGAATTGGGAGATCCGGCGCCGCATACGCCCCTGCCCGAAGCTCGACAGGTCGCGCGCAAACGTCTCCATCCCGATCATCACGATCGGCGCCTTGCTCAGGTCGTAGAGGTCACGCACCACGTCGAGCATCGTGCCTCGGTCGCGCAGCAGGTAATCGGCCTCGTCGATAAAGACGGGGCGCGGCGTGATCGAAAGCTCCTCGACGATCGCGTCGACCATCGAAGCGCGGCGATGGCCGGGCGACAGGTTGAGTTCGCGCGTGAGCGTCTGCAGCAGGCTCGTCATCGTCCAGGATGCTCCGGCGCGCACGTAGACGCCGCTGTGCAGTCCGGCGGCTCGGCTGATCACAGTCGTTTTGCCCTCGCCGGGCCGCCCGTAGAGCAGCCCCATGCCTTCCAACCCTCCGGGGCGGTGGCGCAGGTCGTTCAGCGCCGCAAAGAAGCGCTTGACGTTTTTGGTTTGAATGAAGTCTTCCTTCATAGAATCGGTGTGGGATTGTTCTTGCACCTTTTTTTGAGGCGCCGTAGCGGAGTCGCTACTTTGGAAATGTGTCGCTGAGATAGGCCGCTTTGGGTTGGTCCCCGAGGCAATGCCTGTTGAGGCCGATCTCGAAAGAGGTCCGAGGGCGCGTTCGGGTTGGTCCCCGGACGCGCCTTTCTCGTTGATGTCAGGGCGCGCGTGGCATGTGATTGAGAGCGTTGAGAGAAGGGTTTGAAAGGGTGTTGACGGGCGGAGGGGTAGTGCCCCTTAGCCGTCGGTGCCGGTGGCACGATTCATCTTGGCCGAGAGCGTGTCCAGATCAGACTGCCCGTCCGCCGATAGCTCGCGGCGTTCGGCCTGGTCTTGGAGCCAGAAGAGCTTCTCCGACCAGCTGTCGAAGAGCGGCGTGCGGGCTTGCTCAGCCAGCGTCGTCTGCGCGCGTGCCAGCAGTTCGCGCTCCTCTTCCTCAGCGATGCGCGCCGCCTCCGCCTGCTCCTCCTCCCAGCGCCGAGCCGATTCCCGATGCGCGTCTGTAAGCACCAGCGGTTGCGGGCCTCGGCGCTGCTCCTCGACGATGCGATCGCGCTCGTCCGCCGCCTCTGCCGCAGCTTCGAGTCCTGGCGAGGAGTACTCCTCCGACGGCTTCGGCATCAAGCGCAGCCCATGCGTCTTCCGAACCTTCTCCTGCAGGATCTCCTGGGCGATGTTCGCCACGTTGGCTTCGCGCTTGGTCTCCCTGACGAACGCGTCCGCCTCTCGGCGCGCTGCCGCCACTTTAGCCTTGGCTGCCGCCGTGACCTCGCTCATGCGGACGCCCGTTCGAGCCGGATCCTCGGCGATGCAGATGAACTGGTGATCGCCGTCGAAGACGAACATGCGTCCCAGGTCGCCTTCGTCGTAGCGCACGATTACCTCGTTGCCGACGATCGGCATCAGTTCGGGCGCGACGTAAAACGTCCCGTCGATGCGCAGCCCTTTCTTATTGACCGTCCGCCGCCCTCCGTTGGACACTTGGAGTTGCAGCAGCACGTCGAGCGCTCGCTCGTTCGTGATCCGGTTCACCGGCTCGGTCCAGGATGCTTCCATCTGAAACGGACTCTTGCCGAGCGCGCTGTGCACGTTGTGGGCGTAGACGTTCTGACACCACGCGTCGCAGATTTCCTGCAGTTCGTCCGCCTCCATCCGAATCTCGAGCGGGTCGCTTCCCCGCTTGGTCAGCCGCTCGGCCAGCGTGCGCCGCGCCTCGATCGCCTTTCGCTCGGCTACGTTGTGCCCCACGAAGCCCGGCATCAGTTCGACCAGGCCGTGAGAGAACGTCTTGAACGACCGCTCGATGTGCGGCTTCTCCCACGGGCTGAACGGCGTGCACAACTCCTGCTGGATGCCGAGGCTGCGAAACACCGTCGTCGTGTAGCGGCTCCCGTAGGAGT
>CAXBBB010000393.1:0-3422 GCA_963973615.1 uncultured Rhodothermales bacterium
CTCGCAGGCGCAGTACGACGGCATCCGCGAGAACCACCACTTCTACGCGAGCCTGGCGCGCGTTGACGACTCGGAGGGCGGCGACTTCGTGAGCCGGGCAAGCGGTAGCATGACGAGCGCGAAGGACGTCGTAACGCGGCTGATGGGGTCGACGAAGCAGATCGAAAGCCCGTACACGAGCCTGCTAGTGAACACGATCCAGACGATTCAGGAGAGCGACCGCAACAAGGTGATGCGCACGTTCACGGATATGCTGCGTTCGAACCGCGCGATGTACCAGGGCGACGCTCTCAGGCTGGCCGACGTGGGGCACCAGGTCGAGCGGGGCGACGGCGAGAACACGTTCCGTGTGTTCGTCGACGGCAAAGAGGAGTTTTGGGAGATGGCCCAGCCCGAGGTGGCGAAGGCGCTCCGGGGCATCGAAAGCACGATCAAGCTGGAAGGTGCAGTCAAGGCGATCAACACGTTCACCGTCCAGGCACAGCGGGCGGCGATCACGCTGGCTCCGGGCTTCGCGGTGCGCAACAAACTGCGCGACACCAAGGCGCGCGCGATCAACTCGAAGCACGGCGGACCGGCGGGCAGCGAGCTGAAATACCTGACGCCGGAGGGACGCAAGCGCTACCGTGAGGGATACGAGGAACTGATGCTGAGCGGCGGCGGCATGTTCGGCTATTTCGGCGGCAAGGAAGATTTGCGCGGCGTGATCAAGCAGGCGATCGAGAAGGCGAGCGGCGAGAAGAGCACCGTCGTAGGGGTCCCAGGCAAGCTCTGGAACGGCTGGAAAGGCGTGCTCGAACACGCCGAGGCCAGTGCTCGCGTCGACGAGTACCAGCGCGCGAAGCGGGCGTACCTGGACGCCGGGTGGAGCGAGGCCGACGCCAAACTGCAGGCGGCGCTGGACGCGCGCGATCTGATCGACTTCGCGCGGGCCGGTCACACCGCTAAGCAGGTCAACCAGTGGGTCATCTTCTTCAACGCGGCGATCCAGGGCATGAGCGTGCACACGCGCGGATGGGCGGGCGATCCGAAGAAGATGGCGCTGCGGATGATGCTGTGGGCCTGGGCTCCGGGACTGGCTTCGTACGCGTGGAACGCCTATACGGGCGACGACGAGGAGGAGCGCCAGATGCCCGCGTACCAGCGCGATATGTTCGACAATTACAAGGTGGCCGACGGGCTGTGGCTGCGCATTCCGAAGAACCCGGACGAGGCGGTGAGCGCCGCGTTCATCGAGCGAATGCTGGACGTGGCGCGCAGCAAGAAGGGGGCGTTCGAGGGATATGGCACGACAATCATGAGTGGAGCGCTGCCGTTTGACGAGGGCGTCGTAGCGGGGCCCGCCCAGACCGAAGTAGAGCTACTGATGAACTACGATCTGTTTCGCGAGCGAAGCATCGTGCCGTCGTGGGAAGCGGACAAGGATCTGGATTTGCGGGAGGGCACGAGTTACGCGAGCCGGTTGGGTCAGGCGATGCAGGAGATCGTGGGCGGCGACGCGCGCAAGTGGGATCACTGGATGCGTAGCCGAGGCGGCGGCTTCGCGCAGATCGCTCAGACGCTCAGCGACGCCGGGCGCGAGGACCGCCCGATGCAAACGCGGCGCCTGGCCGGGCAAATGGTGGGGCTGATCACGGACAGCCCGAGCTACTCGGCTGCCGACGTGCAGTGGGTGATGAGCTGGTCGAAGCGTAGAGGCGAGGCGAGCGACGACCGGGTGCAGCAGCTGCGCGACAGCCTGACGAGTTACCGAGAAGAGACGACGGGGCGCGGACGGGACCGGGCTGCGGCGGACGCTCGGCGTCTGGCCGGTACGATCCGGGCGCAGGTCGAGGGGGAAGAGGAGGTGCTACGCGGAAAAGGTCAGATCGAATCGCCTGAAGGCGCACGGGTGCGGGCGAGAGTGTGGAAGGGGCGCTACAACGAACTCAGGCGCAAGCCGGAAGCTGAGCGTACGCCAAGTGAGCAGACCGAATACGAATGGGTGTCGGACTGGAAGCGTGACTACGACGACCGAATGGAAGCGGCCGAGGAGTTCGCAGGGGCTGGGCGTACTGACCAGGCCGAGCGTCAGCGCCAACTCGCGATGTCGGAGACGAACGCGATGGCACGTAGCTTCAAGCGTGCGGGCGTAGAGATTCGCCCGTCGCGGCGCTACGCCGACTACGAGCTGTTCAAGTAGCCGCTTCGAGCCGCTGGGCGTGAGCGGACCCCGGTCCGTACTCGCGGTCGAGCTGCCGAAGCGCGAGCAGCACGGCACGGCGAGGCGGCTGCTGGCCCGTCCGGATGCGGTACCAGTTCTGGCGTGACATGCCGAGTAGCCTACCGATCATCGAGGTGGGCAACTCGATGCGCTCCGTGAGCTCGTCGATCTCTTCTTGCTCGACGTCGAGGATGCCGTCTGCCTCGTCGATGCCGACGGCGGCTGCGTAAGCCATCGCGAGCGTGAGCAGCGCGGAGTCGCGCCGGTAGCCCATTCCGGCGCTCATGCCGGCGACGGTCTTGGCCGAGATGCCGAGCGCCCAGGCGATGCGCTGGTTCGATATGTGTGATCTCTCCCGGCGGTCGAGTGCTCCCCGCAGCTGAGCGAACCGCGTCGGTCCGAGTGGTCCACTCTCCTCTGGCTCCTTGTTGAGCATGTGTAGAACGGCGTATGTGCGCGTTCAAGGTACAACAAGAGGTAGGTGATCTATAAAACGCCCTCCATTACGAACAGGGGCTGATTATGGGCATATTTGAGCGATATTGGGAATATGTCAGGTTAAGATGCGCGCATTGTTGAGATGGCCGAACGCGGACGTAGTTGGTAAGCAGCGTGTAGAGGTGTAGTCGCGTGGTGCCGCCGTAGATGCCGTGGTTGCGTCCAGGGTAGACCATCATGTCGAACTGCTTGCCTGCCGCCTGGAGCGCGTCGGCCATCTGGACGGCGTTCTGAAAGTGGACGTTGTCGTCGAAGTCGCCGTGGACGATGAGTAGGGCGGCGTCTTCGTCGAGGTTCTGGGCCAGGCCGACGGGGGAGAGGGCGTAGCCGCCCGGATTTTTCTGCGGCGTGCTCATGAAGCGCTCGGTGTAGATCGTGTCGTACTGGCCCCAACTCGTGACCGGCGCGACCGACATACCCATGCGGAAGGTCTCAGGACCTTCTTCGTACATCATCGACATCAGCGTCATGAAGCCGCCATAGCTCCATCCCCAGATGCCGATGCGGTCTTCGTCGACCCAGGGCAGTGCGCCCAGGTGCTGCGCGGCGGCGATCTGGTCGAGGGCTTCGATCTCGCCCAGGCGCTTGTAGGTGACGTTCTTGAAGTCGCGTCCGCGTCCGCCCGTCCCTCGGTTGTCGACGACGGCGACGACGACGCCCAGTTCTTCGGCGAGGTATTGGTGCCACAGGTAGCGGTCGCCGAGCCAGGCGTTGCGGACCT
>CAXBBB010000394.1:0-3414 GCA_963973615.1 uncultured Rhodothermales bacterium
CGCTCACGCGCAGGATACCTCGCGCGACAGTACGGCCACCACGCTCTCGGCCTCGCTGGCCGGATCTCAGGCCCAGTTCACCAACTGGCAGCAGGGTGGCCTGAACGCCATCGCACTCACCGCCGGGCTCACCGGCGAGCACGAGCGCTTCGACGATAGGTGGGAGCAGTCCTACGATCTGAATATGTCGATTGGGGTCGTAAAGCAAGACACGCTAGCGCTGCGCAAGTCCAACGATCTGATTCGCCTCGAAGCCGCACTGCGTTATCGCGGAGATGGATTCTTCCGCACATTTGAGCCGACCATCGCCGCCACGTTTCGCTCGCAGTTCGCACCGGGCTTCAACTTTGACAAAGACCCGCTCAAAGGAGGACGGACGCCGCCCGTCAAAGTATCCGACTTCCTCGCCCCGGGTATCTTTGCTCAGTCGATTGGACTCACCTACGATCAGGGAACGTGGTTCAAGCAGCGGTTCGGGTTGGGGGCGAAGCAGACCGTCGTCACCATCACGCGCCTGCGTCCGCTCTACAATATGGAGTTAGACGATGAGGTACGGGTCGAGGGAGGGCTCGAAAGCCGCACGGACGTCAACCGCGAATTGATACCCAACGTGCGATACAAGTCCTCGCTTGGCCTGTTTGCCGCATTCAACCAGCCCGACATGCCGGATGTGACGTGGGACAACATCTTGACGATCAAGGCCAACGAGTGGCTGACGACTAAACTCGAAGTCGTCGTTTTGCTCGACCGGGACGTCGATCCCGGCGCTCAGGTCAAGCAGGTGCTGTCGGTGGGCGTGCTCGTGTCGCTGATTTAGGATGGAACCTGGGCGTCGCGATCTGCTCGTTTGCGCGGCGCTCTATGCTGCGCTGACGGGCGTGCTGATGACGCTACCTCTCGTGCAAACGCTCCACGCCGAGTCGTCGGCGATCGTTGCCGGAGCAGGATTCTGGATTGCGGGCCTGGCGGCGATCGGAGCGTTTCGGCGTGGCGAGGCGTTAGGCGCCTGGCTCACGCGACATGTGGCATTGCTACTGATCCCGCTCGCCGGTCTGACACTGTCGCTTGGCTGGTCACCGAATCGCGGATATGCCCAGGGTCTGCTGCTGTTCGCCACGTTTGGGATTCCGAGTGTCGTGCTCGCCGTCTCGCTTGCGTTCGCTATCGTCGTGCGATTGGAGCGAGGTCGAGGGGTGTTTGCGCTCGTCGGGCTGGCGATTCTGATGCTGACGCTGCTATGGGATCTGGGGCTGCATCCGCAGTTCTACCACTACAATCACGTGTTCGGCGGCGTGCTCGGGCCGATCTACGACGAGACGCTGGCGCTGCGTCCTGGCTTGTTCGCCTTTCGCGGGTTGACGCTGCTGTGGGCGGCGGCGCTCGTGGCGTGGGTAATACGGCGGCGCGCTCGGATGATCGCGTTGGGAGTTACGATTGTGCTCACCTACGTGCTAGGCCCGTGGCTCGGCCTGACGACTCCGGCGTGGCGGACGGCTCAGGTGTTGGGCAGTTACGCGCGCTCGGCTCACATCGACTTGTACTACTCAGGTTCTCACCTCACGCCTAACGATGCGCAGCGCCATCTGCGCGAAGCTGAGTTTGCGTATGCTCGATTAGCCGATCTGTGGCAGTCGCGTCCCGATGAGCGAGTCGGCATCTACCTCTATCCGGACGGCCGCGTCAAAGCTGCACTGACAGGCGCTGCCTATACCAACGTCGCCCCGGTCTGGCTCGGAGACCCGCAGATGCACGTGCTGGGCGAGGCATGGGATCGCGTGTTGGATCACGAACTGGCGCACGCATTCTCACGCGATTTCGGACTTCCAATCGTCCGCGCGTCCCGCCTGGTCGGACTGGTCGAAGGACTCGCGGGAGCCGCCGAGCCACCCGAGGACGAACCAACGGCGACTGAGCAGGTCGCCGCCACGCTCGACTCCGACGATGGAACTGCTGATCGCCTGGCCGGAGCCATGGGCGCAGGAGGGTTCTGGGGCGGGCGCGGCGCCGTGTCCTACGCGACGACGGCTTCGTTCGTCGGCTTCTTGGCCGAGGAGTATGGATGGCCTGCTGTTCTCAACTCCTACGCTTGGGGCGATCTGGAGCGGACGACCGGCTTGAGCGTCGACAGCCTGGCGCAGGATTGGGAGCGTCACGTGGCTACCACCCAAGCGATTCCGGTTCAGGCTGCCCCGCTCGCTGCTCGTCGTTTCGGTGCACTGTCGCTTTTCGAGAGGCCAAGCCCGCACTGGACTCCACCCGCCGTCCGTCTGACGCGCGCTTCGGATCGCGTGCTCCTTGGGCTCGCTCCCGATACAGTGGTCGCCCTCACCCTGCTCGACCGCGCGCTCGCGTCGGATTCGACGTATCTGCCTGCCCTGGCGCGTCGATCCACACTCCACCTCTATCGCGGCGCCATAGCGTCGGTTCTGAGCGATATGGAGGCACTCTATGGTCCGGATCTCGACAGTCTGTCGACGGTCCCGACCGGCATGCTGACACTCTGGGCCGACGCGCTCGCCCTGTCCGGGGACACCGATGCGGCCTCCTCGCTCTACGACCAAGCTCTGGACCGCCACCGAATGCTCGATGCTCCCGAAGCTGTGCTGTGGCTTCGGCTACGAGCGCTGGCTGTCGACGATGAATCGGTTGCCGCCCGCTACGGGCGAACTGCTCCGAGTGGAGTCGGAGGTGTGTTGTGGGCGATGGAGCATCTGGACGATCCAAGATCCTCGTTCGTGTTGAAAACCACTGATATCACGCTCGGCACACCCGGCGCTGACGATCTGTGGCAGGGATACCGAGCGCTCTATCTCAGTGAGGCGGCATGGATAGGCGAGCGGTGGAAGGAGTCGAGAGATTATGCTAGAGCCGCTTCCGCATGGTTCGGCCGTGTCGGTCATCTGCCTGGCGCGCGTCTGGCTCGGCACCGTGCTCAACGAGCAGCGTGGGCCAGCGCTGTCCAAGCAGCACCTGTGTCCGCCGAGTAGGGGCAGTGTCGACTACCGGAGCGGTTACCCAAACGGCAACCGCCTCATGATCCGCATCGCAGCGACCGCTAGGTCGGCGAAGCGCTCGGCCGTGATGGGCCCAGCGGGAGCAATAGGGAAGCCGCGTTGGACAGCAATCGTCTGGGCTTCGGTGAACTTGAAAAAGCCCTCGCGCCCGTGACGGCGTCCCAGTCCCGAGGCCTTCATCCCACCCATCGGCGCATCTACGGACGCCCAAGCCGCGATATAGGCTTCGTTGACGTTGACCGTTCCGCACCGGATCTGCCGGGCGACGGCGACAGCCCGCTGCATATCGCCACCCCAGACGCTCGCGCTCAGGCCGTACTCCGAGTCGTTGGCCTTGGAGACCGCTTCTTCGTCCGAAGCAACGCGCACGAGCGTGGCGACAGGGCCGAACGTCTCGTCG
>CAXBBB010000395.1:0-3413 GCA_963973615.1 uncultured Rhodothermales bacterium
GCTTTACGCCGAGTTGATGCGCAACCTCGCCACACGCACCAAACCGGACGGCGGGGCGCTGCCCTCAATCGTCGAGCGGTTCGTGTCGCAGGCGGCGACTCAGGCGCAGAGCGAGGGCCGCGACGTCGAGCTTGTGATCAGGGAGCGGCTGACGTCGCTCGAAGAGTTGGTGTCGGGCTACGACTTCGCGTCCGTCATCGCACACTACTGGCGCGCACACCAGGACGGCGATGCGGGCGGCAAAGCGAATGCGCTACGATGGCTGCGGGCCGAGTATCCCAACCGGTCGTCGGCCAAGAAAGACCTGGGCGTGTCGGCCATCATCGACGACCAGTCGTGGTACGATTACCTCAAGCTGATGGCACGCTTCGTGCGGCTGGCAGGCTACGGCGGGCTAGTCGTCGTGCTCGACGAAGTCGTCAACCTGTACAAGATGCAGCACAAAACGGCCCGCAGCCGCAACTACGAGCAGGTGCTCCGCATCGTCAACGACAGTTTGCAGGGCGTGTCCGAAGGTGTGCTGATGCTCTTCGGTGGCACGCCCGAGTTCCTGATGGACCCGTACCGAGGCCTCTACTCCTACGAAGCGCTCCAGACGAGACTCGCCGAAAACACGTTCGCCCGCGACGGACTGGTCGACCTCTCCGGCCCCGTCATGCGCCTGCAAAACCTGTCGCCCGAGGACCTATACGTGCTGCTCGCCAACATCCGCCGCGTGTTCGCCGAGGGCGACGACAGCAAGCACCTGATCCCCGACGACGCACTTCAGGCCTTCATGCGCCACTGCTCCGAACGCATCGGCGACGCCTGCTTCCGCACCCCCCGCACGACCGTCCGCGCCTTCACCGACCTGCTTGCGGTCCTAGAACAAAACCCCGACGCCGATTGGCAATCGCTCCTCGGCTCCGTCGCCCTAGCGCCCGAGTCGAACCCCGACTTAGAGCCGCTCGCTGCCGGTGACGAGGCGGACGCTGATTCAGGCGACGATGACCTGTCGTCCTTCACGATGTGAGTTGCTGGCTTTCTCTGCGGGCGCGATTCGCTCGTCATCTCCTTTTGAGGGAGAGGTGCTCTGAGGGAGAGGTGGTCGAAGAGCCTGCCCTCAGTTTGACTGGACGGCGGAGGGATCGGTCAGCTCCGAAGCGTCCGCGCGAACGCTTTGCAAGCCGCACCGCGTGTTACGCATGTCCGCTTCCATCACATCCGGTCAACCGTAGTGCCTTCCAATCTCCCTTCTCCTCGTCGTCCCTGCGGAGGCAGGGACCCACAACTGCTTCTCACCCTGGATCACATCGCTGTCGATCTAGTACTGGCGGCGGTTGTGGATCCCCGCCTGCGCGGGAATGACGGAAGGAAACACGGGGCTTCCGATCCCACTTCGAGGTCCGTGTAATGCCCCGATCCCCTGCCCGCTCCTCCTCGGCTTTCGAGCACCTCCACCCGTCGGTCCAACGGTGGGTGTACCGGCAGAGCTGGACGCACCTCCGCGACCTTCAGGAGCAAGCCATCGCCCCGATCCAGGCCGCCGAGCGCGACGTAATCCTGGCAGCAGCGACCGCGAGCGGCAAGACCGAAGCCGCCTTCCTACCCATCCTCTCGCATCTCGCCGAGCGCAAACCCCAACCGGGCTTCGGCGTGCTCTGCGTCAGCCCGCTCAAAGCGCTGATCAACGATCAGTACGACCGGCTCGGGCTGATGGGCGAGGCGGCAGGCATCGCCATCCATCGCTGGCACGGCGACGTGGCCCAGAACCAAAAGACGACCGCACTTCGCAACCCGAGCGGCGTCCTGCTGATCACGCCCGAATCGCTCGAAGCGCTGTTCGTACGGCGTGGACTAGACGTGCCAGCCCTGTTCGCCGGACTCGCCTACGTCGTCGTCGACGAGTTGCACGCGTTCATGGGCGACGAACGCGGACGGCAGTTGCAAAGCCTGCTGCACCGCGTCGACCTGGCGATTCGGCGCAGTTGTCCGCGCATCGCGCTCTCGGCCACACTGGGCGACATGCGACAAGCCGCCGAGTACCTGCGCCCCGGTGCGGGCGAGCGTGCCGTCATCATCGAAGGCGCGGGCGACACGTCCGAGCTTCGGATGCAACTGCGCGGCTACGTCGAGCAGGCGCCGGACGACGACGCAGATCAACCCTCGGCCGTCGAAGACATCGCCACTCACCTCTACACACACCTGCGCGGCCACGACAACCTGGCGTTCGCCAACAGCCGGGCATTCGTCGAACTGCTCTCGGATCGCCTGCGTCGCCTGTGCGAAGCTGACAAGGTCCCCGTCGAGTTCTTCCCGCACCACGGCAACCTGTCGCGCGAGTTACGCGAAAGCGTTGAGGCCGCGCTGGGCTCGGACCGCCCGACGACCGCCGTCTGCACGTCGACGCTCGAACTGGGCATCGACGTGGGATCGGTCCACTCCATCGCGCAAATCGGACCGCCGCCATCGGTAGCGAGCCTGCGGCAGCGATTGGGGCGGTCGGGACGACGCGAAGGCGAGGCGGCGATCCTGCGGATGTACGTCACCGAGCCTCCGACGATGGGCGACGACCGAGCCGATGTAGCGCTCCGACTCAAACTCGTCCAGTCGATTGCGATGGTTGATCTGCTGCTCGACCGTTGGTACGAACCGCCCGGCGAGCAAGCCCTCCACCTGTCGACGCTCGTCCAGCAGACTCTCTCGATGATCGCCCAGCACGGGGGCGCCAGGGCCGATCAACTATTCTCCGTCCTGTGCGCGCATGGCCCCTTCCGACGCGTCACGCCCGCCCTGTTCGGCCAACTGCTGCGCTGCCTGGGCGCGGGCGACGTACTCCACCAGTCGAGCGACGGTACACTGATGCTCGGTCCGATCGGCGAGCGGCTGACCGGCCACTACTCATTCTACGCTGCGTTTGCGACTCAGGACGAATACCGATTGGTCTGCGGTGGATCGTCGCTCGGAACGCTGCCGATTACCTACGCCGTCGTGCCCGGCATGCACCTGGTGTTTGCGGGCAAGCGGTGGAAAGTCCTCGCTGTCGAGCAGAGTGAAAAGCGCATCACCGTCGAAGCCGGACCGGCAGGATCGGCGCCCTCGTTTGGAACCGGCGGCGGCGGGTTGCACACGCGCGTCGTCCAGCAGATGCGAACCGTCTACGAACGCGACGACGCCCCCGGCTACCTCGACGCCCGAGCCAAAACGCTGCTCGTTCAAGGCCGCCGCCAATACGCCGCGCTGAAACTGGCCGACCGCGCCCTCGTGCCGTCAGGCGAAGACACGCTGCTCTTCCCCTGGCTGGGTAGCCGCGCCCTCGACGCGCTGGCCTTGGCGCTCGCACACGCCGGTATCACCGCAGAACGCTACCCGATCCACCTGTCCGTCCCCACGTCCGCCGCCGACCTCTCGGCTCGCCTGCGAACACTCGCCCG
>CAXBBB010000396.1:0-3410 GCA_963973615.1 uncultured Rhodothermales bacterium
GAAAGAATCGCTCCTGTGGCTTGACTTATAAGGGAGCCCTTAACAGGTTTCCATTCAGCCACGCAACGCGGCGGTTGGACGAAGCAACCTATATGCTGCGGTGGAGCGAGGCAAGAGCGCTGAAGCGTTGGGTCGGCCCGCAGTGGCGGGTTCTGCGTCCGCCTTTTGCCACGGTCTCCCTACCTTCGCCAACTCGTTTGCTTAGCAGCATGCATCGTATACACCCTCCCATCCGGTAGGCAGGCGAGCACCTGCCGCACCGTGTTAGACCTGCTCTGCGCGCGAGGGTTCTCGGACCCCGAGTACTTCCAGATGTACCGTCTGAGCGTTGATGCGTACTCACTTCAGCACCCCGAGCAATTCATGGTGTCCTCGAGATCGGCCGCTATGCACCTTGCCGGGATGTACTGGTCGATGGAGCAGGAACGGTCTCTCAACCTGCCCGCGCCTCTCAAGCGATGGGTTGATGGCCCGCGGCGGTATGCCTGGGTCCAGCCACCACCGGCTGGCGACCGAGGCCCCCTCACGGTTCTGTCCGTCACAGATACCGACGACGTAGCCAGGTACGAGAGGGTGGTCGTCGCGTGGGCGGAGTCTGCGTGGGGGCATCGGCTGCACACTGGAACCAAGCCCACCTTTGGGTCGCGGAGGCTCTCACCGAGGCCGAGCGCGACGCTAGCTAAAGCCGGAACCTCGCTCTTCAGCGTTCGCTGCCCACGCACCATGGAGAACCTCCCCGCAGGCTCCAACTCCGCCAGCCCCTCTCTCTACGCTGGATTCTCAAGTATGACCGGCGCGCCTTCGAACGGATCAGGCCAACGCTACGACCCGTACTCTTTTCGCGCCGCCCGACGCCCTAATGCGCGCGGCCATTGGTCCCGCAGGTGTCCGCACGCACGCGATGTCAGCGCAGGTGCTGTAGGGGCAGCGCGATGCGAAAGGTTACGCCCTCGCCCGGCCGCGACTCCACGCTGATGGACCCGTTGTGCAGTTCTGCGACTTTTCTCGCTACCGAAAGTCCGAGACCCGGCCCCTCACTACTCGAATCCAGCTTCGCGAAGATCTCGAACACGCGCGTAGCGTGCCGCTCCTCGAAGCCGATGCTGTTGTCGGTATAAAAGACCTCTGCGAAGTCGACGTATCGATAGCGGCCCTCTGTCGCCTGAAACCTGTTGTATTGCACTACTTGGCCACGGATGTGAACGCGAGCGGCCTCCTGGGGCGTACAAAACTTGAGGGAGTTCTCGATGAGTTTGGTGAACATCAGTACCAGCCGCTCTCTATGCCCTTCGACGACCGGAAGGTCGGACACCTGGAATTCTACCTCCTTGCCGGGCGCCGTGTCGTACAGGTGGTCATACGCGGCCTGCACCACCTCCTCTAGCGGAACCGCCGCGACCTGCCCGGTCGTGGAGTCGAGTGCCAGTAGATGTTGTAGCCCCCGCAGAAGCTCGTCCAGCTGCGCTGCTCCCGCCTTGATTCGCTCGACCGCCCGCTTTCCCCAGCGCGTGAGGGCGTTCTGGTCCTCTTCTTCGAGGATGTCGGCAAAGACGGACATCTTCCGAAGCGGCTCGCGGAGATCGTGAGCAACGATCTGGCTGAGGCGCGATAACTCGTGGTTGCGCTGCAGGAGCCGAAGCACGTGTTGGTCTAATGCCTCCGTCTTAACCTGGAGCTGTCTCTTGGCCTCGACCAACTCCAAGTTGTTTCTCAGCGCCTCTTCAGCGTCTCGCTTCGCCTGGAGGATTTCGTACTCGTACCGCTTCCGCTGGTGAACCGGCAGGAAGACACAATCGGTGATCGGCTGGTCATCTCGCACCCGCCGGACGGCGTTGCTCAGGGTGGGGACGGGCGACCCGTCATGGGCCGAAAGCGTGAGAAACACCTCTTCCGCATGCCCATGCAGCTTCATCAGAGGAAAGAAGTGCGTCTGATAGAAGATGCGGCTCGCAACCGGGAGCACGACGTCAATCTTGCGCCCGGTCAGGCCATCTACGTCGTAGCCCAGCCAGCCGGCAAGCGTGCCGTTCACCGCTCTGATCGTACCGTCGTCCGTGAACGAAAGAAATCCGCAAGGCGCCGTGTTCAGCAGTTCGTCCATATCCGGCGTTGTTTCATTCAACTGAGCGTCTCCTAGGTACGGACGCCGCTCAGGTACGCTTTCATGACGGCCGTCGTCTCGTCCGGATGACTCATGTGCGGACAGTGGCCAGTGGCCGCCAGGACGCTGAGTTCGCTCCCGGGGGTGTGCTCGTGTACGTACCGGCCCACGCCATCCGGAGCGATCATGTCATCCGAACACTGCATGACCAGCGAGGGAACACTGAGATTCTGCAGGTCCCTCCGATTGTCGGAGAAGAACGTCGCTTCGGCAAAGCGTCTGGCGATCACCGGATCGGTCGAACAAAAGCTCTCCTCCAGTTCCTTACCCAATTCCGGACGATCCGGGTTGTTCATGATCGCCGGAGCCAGGAAGTTTGCCCAGCCGATATAGTTCGTCTCCATCGTGTGCAGGAGATCCTCAATGTCGGTGCGCTCGAACCCCCCTACGTAATCTGGAGGATCGTTGAGGTACCGCGGCGAGGGGCCGACCATGATGAGGTGTGCGAACAGCGACGGGCGTTTCACGGCAGCCAGAACTCCGGTCATGCTGCTCACCGAGTGGCCCACCAAAATCACGTCCTGGAGCTCTAACGCATCGCAGATCTCGAGGATGTCTTCTGCGTACCCGTTCAGGTCGGAATACCGCTCTGCGTTGTACGCACTCAGGTCAGACTTCCCCGCTCCCACGTAGTCGAAGAGCACAATCTTATAGTCGTCCTCGAACGCAGGCGTCACAAAGCGCCACATGTTCTGGTCGCACCCGAACCCGTGAGCAAACAGCATAGGCTGCGTGCCGCGTCCTAAAACCCGTACATGATTCCTCGAGAGAATGTCCGCGTTCATGTGGAGAGGTGAAATTGGGGAAGAAGGGCGTCCGGCGATGGGCGGCACTCGAACATCCATCGCCCGTGCATGATACGCTTCTGATGGCTTTAGCCGTAGCTCTCCCAATTCATATTCGGCACAGCTCTGGGATGGCGGACCGAGACGCGGGGTGACGCCAGACCTCACGCCGGATCTAGAAACCGTAGCCCGTGCGTCTCACACTGCGGGCCGATACTCTCGTGGTCCACGTCGAGACGCCCGGCTTCGTCCATCTCCGCCGCCGTCTCCCCGCCCATCGCCTAGGGGTCGTCGGCGACCTCGGCGAACAGCCGCTCCCCGCTGGCGAGATCCTCTTGAGAACCCGGCACGGCCCGTCGCCGGCGTTCCAGAACGTGTGCCCCTGCCCGCGCGGCCTGAACACGAGCGTACCCGCATCGGCGTGCACGACGTCGTCACCGAGGAGCGCACCCATCCGGCCCTCA
>CAXBBB010000397.1:0-3403 GCA_963973615.1 uncultured Rhodothermales bacterium
CCGCTGGATTGGAACGTCCCGGACTGCCTCTGCTCTCTCAAAGTTGTCAACTCTCCCAGAGTTGACAACTTTCCTCTACGCGCGATTCGTCAGCCGCTCTACGACTTCCTCCACTGTCGCCCCGCCGCGGACCGATTCCTCGGCCTCACTCCACGCGTCGGCGAATCCCGGCTGCATTCGGGCGTGCGAAACCAGCGCTTCGATAAACGCCGGTTCGAGCGCGGCGACAGCCTGATTGCGGCGCTGTTCGCCCAATTGGCCCGACGTGCGCATCGTGTGGTTGAGTACATCGATTCGGTCGCTCAGTACGTCGATTCCTTCGCCGGTTGTGGAGGAGAGCGACAGCACCCGTTCGTGCGGCGGTAGCGCGTCGGGTGTGGGCGGCGGCAGGATGCTCAGCGCACTGCGTAGGCTGCGGACCGTCGCGGCGACGGCGTCCGGGAGCAGGTCGCGCTTGGTGACGGCGAACAGGTCGGCGTGCTCCATGATGCCACGCTTGATGCCTTGCAGATCGTCGCCGGAAGCAGGTTGGGCGACGAACACGAACAGGTCGGCGAGGTCTTTGGCTGTCGTTTCGGACTGTCCGACGCCGACCGTCTCGACGATGACGTGGGTGAACCCCGCTGCCTCGACCAGCCGGATCGTCTCTCGTGTGCGAAGCGCGACGCCGCCCAGATGACCACTCGTCGGCGAGGGGCGAACGAATGCTTCCGGATGTCGCGCCAGACGCTCCATCCGCGACTTATCGCCCAGAATGCTGCCCCGGCTGATCTGCGACGACGGATCGACGGCTAGCACGGCGACGCGTCTCCCTGCCTCGACCCATCGCACGCCCAGCGCTTCGATCAGTGTGCTCTTGCCCGCCCCCGGCGATCCGCTGACGGCGATGCGAATGGTCTCAGTGGAGAGGGGAGGGAGGCGGGTGAGCAGGTCGGAGGCCAGCGCACGGTGCTCAGGTTTGCGGCTCTCGACCAGCGTGATCGCCTGGGCCAACGCTGCGCGGTCCCCTCCAGCTAAATCAGCGGCGAGAGCGTCGGGGTCGGGGAGAGGGCGGAGCATAGATCAGGATGTAAATGCAGCGGCCAAAGATGACAACTTTCGAAAAGTTGTCATCTTTCAACTCCTTTGCCAGATCAGAATGGGCGGCACGGCTCCTAACCTGTCAGCCTTACTTCGAGTCAACCTTCCACCTCAGAAGCATCGGCCAACAACGCGTCGAGCAGTTCGATGGCGGCTTCGGAGATGACGGTGCCTGGACCGAAGATCGCCGATACGCCAACTTCGCGAAGCGCCGGGTAGTCATCGGGCGGAATCACGCCTCCGACAATGACGCGGATGTCCGGTCGGCCTTGGTCACGGAGTGCCTGAATCGTTTGCGGTACGAGCGAGCGGTGCGCTCCGGCGAGGCTCGAAATGCCGACGAAATGGACGTCGTTCTCGACAGCTTGCCGCGCCACTTCGTCCGGCGTCTGGAAGAGCGGTCCCAGGTCCACGTCGAAGCCCACGTCTGCGAACGCCGACGCGATGACTTTGGCCCCTCGGTCGTGTCCATCCTGCCCCAACTTGGCGACGAGAATGCGCGGGCGTCGACCTTCTGCGTCGGCGACCTCGTCTGCTTTGGCGCGTGCGGATGCGAAGCGGTCGTCGTTCTGGGTTGCTGGGCCGTAGACGCCTGCTGATGCGCGGGGTGTGGCGTTGTAGCGTCCGAAAACCCGTTCGAGTCGTTCGCTGATTTCACCCAACGTCGCCCGAACACGCGCGGCGTCTATGGAGGCAGCCAGCAAGTTGCCGTCGCTCTGGGCTGCTGCCTCCAGTGCCTCTAGTGCAGCCTCGACGGCCGATTCATTGCGGCTCGCGCGCAGTGCCTCGAGTCCGGCGAGTTGCTCGCGTAGGACAGCATCGTTGTCAATGGTGAGCAGGTCGGGTGTCGGATCGTTGGCCTGGAACGCGTTGACGCCTACGAGTACGTCGCGGCCGGTATCGATGCGTGCCTGCCGCTCGGCTGCGGCTTCTTCGATGCGCCGTTGCGGCAGTCCGGCTTCGATGGCCTTCGTCATGCCGCCCGCTGCTTCGACCTCGGCCATGTGAGCGCGCGCCTGCTCGATCAACTCCGCTGTCCGCTGTTCGAGCGCGTGACTACCGCCCAGCGGGTCGATCACGTCGGTCAGGCCGGACTCGTGGAGCAGTACCAACTGCGTCTCCCGAGCGACCCTAGCTGCGAACTCCGACGGCAACGCCAGTGCTTCGTCCAGCCCGTTCGTGTGCAGGCTCTGCGTTCCGCCCAGGACGGCTGCTGTCGCCTCGAGCGCTGTCCGGGCGACGTTCGTGTTGACGCTCTGAGCCGCCAGGCTCCATCCGCTCGTCTGGCAGTGCGCGCGCAGCATCTGCGACTTGGGGTTTTGCGGGTCGAACCCAGCGATCATCTCGCTCCACAGTACGCGTCCGGCGCGGAGCTTGGCAGCTTCCGTCAGCAGGTCCATTCCGATGCCCCAGAAGAACGACAGGCGCGGCGCAAAGTCGTCGATGTCGAGTCCGGCGGCTCGGCCTGTCCGGATGTATTCGAGCCCGTCGGCGAGCGTGTAGGCCAGTTCGAGGTCGGCGGTCGCTCCGGCCTCCTGCATATGGTAACCGCTGATGCTGATCGAGTTGAAGCGCGGCATATAAGCCGACGTGAACTCGAAGATGTCACCGATCACGCGCATCAACGGCGTCGGTGGGTAGATGTAGGTGTTGCGGACCAAGAACTCCTTCAAGATGTCGTTCTGGATCGTCCCGGCTAACTGCTCGGGCGAGACGCCTTGCTCCTCGGCGGCGACGATATAGAACGCCAGAACCGGCAAGACGGCGCCGTTCATCGTCATCGACACGCTCATCTCGCCCAGCGGGATGCCGTCGAAGAGCACCTTCATGTCCTCGACCGAGTCGACGGCGACGCCTGCCATGCCCACGTCGCCCGACACGCGCGAATGATCCGAGTCGTAGCCTCGGTGCGTCGCCAAATCGAAGGCGACCGACAACCCTTTCTGCCCAGCAGCCAGGTTGCGGCGGTAGAACGCGTTGCTCTCCTTGGCTGTCGAGAAGCCCGCGTACTGCCGCACGGTCCACGGCCTGCCGACGTACATCGTGGGGTAGGGACCGGCGAGGTAAGGGGCGACGCCGGGCGCTCCGCCGTCGTGAGCGGTGCTCTTCGGCCTGGGCGCGTTGCCCGAAGGTGCAAACGTGAGCGGATAATTAAACGGCATGAGCAGCGACGAGTTGGGCGGCGTGGCGGTGGGATTCGTGGTCGCCGGTCAGCCGGTAGCCGTTGGCGAGGCTCTGGGCGAGGGGCGGTTGAGCGAGTCGGTCAGACTTCCGCTCGTGCCGTGTCACCCCGACGACAGGAGGCAGGGACTGAATTCGGGCG
>CAXBBB010000398.1:0-3387 GCA_963973615.1 uncultured Rhodothermales bacterium
GACGGGCCGCTCGGCCTATCGCCCCGATAAAACACACGATGCCTATGCTGCCGACCTGAGCTTAGACGAACGTGCGCCATTTCTGCGTGTCGCTCGAGCGTTCGAACGGGTGTGGTACGGCGGATACGAGGTCGACGAGGCTGGATATCCCACCATCCGCGAGGCCGCGCGCAGGCTGACGGGTGCAACCGAACGGGAGGAGGCATGAGGCAGAGCGACAATCTCTACTGGTACGGACTAGCATTGCTGCTGATCGTTTTCGGCAGTTTTCAAGCGATGCGACCGCATGCTATCGACTGGCGCGTCACGCTTGATTCCGACGGCGACAACCCCTACGATCTGCGCGCGCTCTACGCCGTATGGCCCGATCTGACGCCCGACAAACCGATTCGCGATCAGGCCCGCTCCAGGGTCTGGCTGATGGGCGAGGGGCAGGCGGACACGTCGTCGACTGTGCTGCTGGTGAACGAGGGCGCGACGCTCAGCCTGGAAGAGTATTCGCTCGCCGCCGACTCGCTCGAATATCGAACCGTGCTGCAGTTTCTGAGCGAGGGCGGTATGCTGGCGCTGGTTGCCGATGGAACGAGCGGCGACCTAAAACCGCTTGGATTGGCGACCCACTGGTCGTTTTCGGACGACTATCGTGGGTTGATCACGCCGCTCGACGACACGCTGTCGTACGTCGTTCGGCTGGGAGCATCAGATACGCGCCTCGATGTGCCCTCCGCGCTCGTACCTAGGGCGCTTCATGTTGTGAGCAGAGAAGTGCCAGAACTTGAGGCGGCTCTGATTGAGGGCGTCGGGCTACCTGAGACGCTGGCATCGATCTGCACCGATTCGTGCGGTGATTCGGACGCCGACTGGTTGCCGATCCTCGTCCGCGTGCCGGTCGGCGAGGGGAGTGTCGTCATCACGACTGGCGCCCGTCTGTTGACCAACATCGCCCTGCTCGATCACGACACGCTGCCGTTTGCCGACGCTCTGGCACGCGCCCTGCCCGAGGCGCCCATCATCCGCAAGGTCGACACGTTTGCTGGCGGACGTCCCTCGTCGCCGATCTACGTGCTGACGCGCTATCCGGCGTTGCTGTGGGCATGGTATACGTTTCTGGCGTTGGGCGTGCTGCTCGTCGTCGCCTACGCGCGGCGCAGGCAGCGTCCCCAGGCGCCGCGCGTGGCTCCGCGCAACGAAACCGCAGCGTTCGTGTCGACTGTCGCCGCGCTCTATCGCAGCCGTGGCGATCACGCCAACCTGACGCGCAAGATGGCGAGCCGCTTTCGACACGTCGCCTTCGATGTGTACGGCCTGCCGCACCGCCACCAAACAGCCGAGCACACCGCTGCGCGCGTCGGAATGCCACTGGGCGA
Organism: uncultured Rhodothermales bacterium; assembly: GCA_963973615.1. Classification (GTDB taxonomy): domain Bacteria; phylum Bacteroidota; class Rhodothermia; order Rhodothermales; family BA12; genus CAXBBB01. The sequence goes on from CAXBBB010000398.1 coordinate 1,368, forward strand.
TGCCGAAGCGCTAATCCGCTGGGTCGACCGCGCCGAAGCCGGACACCTCACGACCGCTTCGGAAGTCGAGGAGTTCGCCGAGTTGCTTGCTCCGTTCCACGATCGCGCGTCCCACGCCATTCGCCATCCGCTTTCTACCTGATCTCATGCTCGAACCGACCGATCCTACGCCGTCTGCTCTCCCCTTTTCTACTCCAGAATCCGATGTACCGCGCATCGATCTGGAATCGGTCGCCGATGCTGCCCAGCGGATACGGACGGAGGTCGGCCGCGCGCTCGTCGGCCAGGAAGAGCGGGTGACGCTGCTGCTGACGGCGCTGCTGGCAGGTGGTCACGTGCTACTCGAAGGCGTTCCCGGCATCGCCAAAACGCTGACGGCGAGGCTGCTCGCTCGCACCGTCGACGCCGACTACCGCCGCATCCAGTTCACGCCTGACCTGATGCCGTCGGACGTGGTCGGTACGGCCGTCTTCAATCCCAAAGACGCCGAGTTCTCGTTTCGCGCTGGGCCGATTTTCTCCAACTTCGTCCTAATCGACGAGATCAATAGGGCCCCCGCCAAGACGCAATCGGCGCTGTTCGAGGTGATGGAGGAGCGCCAGGCGACCGTCGACGGGACGACGTACCCGATGGCCGAGCCGTTCATGGTGCTCGCCACGCAAAACCCGCTCGAACACGAAGGCACGTACCGACTGCCCGAAGCCCAACTCGACCGTTTCCTGTTCAAACTCGTCCTCGACTATCCGACAGCCGACGAGGAGGTCGAAATACTGACGCGCGCTTTGACCAAAGCGCCGTCTGCTGTCGTCGAAACGATTGGCGCTGTCTTGTCGAAATCTGAGTTGTCCCAGGCGCGAAAGGTCGTCTCCCAAGTGCGCGTCGAGCCGCCTGTCGTGCGCTCCATCGCGGGAATCACGCTGGCCACGCGCGGAAACGCGTCGCTGATGCTCGGAGCCTCGCCGCGCGCGTCGCTGAGCCTACTGTCGAGCGGGCGCGCCTACGCCCTCCTCGCCGGACGCGACTACGTACTCCCCGACGACATCCAGGCTGTCGCTCCGCACGTGCTGCGCCACCGCATCCAGCTGGCGCCAGAACTCGAAATGGAAGGTCGCGCGCCCGACGAGGTCATCGCCGACATTCTGCGGCAGGTCGACATTCCTCGCTGAGGAATGCCGACGTCTTGAATCCATCGCGGACCTGGCAGGTCGGCTGCGACCTGCCAGGTCTCCATCGTCCTCCACCTTTGACGCTTTTTTACACGCGGAGTATGGACACAGGCGGCGACGGGTGGTAGTTTAGTCGCCCGACTACGGAGAGATGCCGGAGTGGTCGAACGGTCCGCATTCGAAATGCGGTGTACCGCAAGGTACCGAGGGTTCGAATCCCTCTCTCTCCTCTCAAGCGTCCGGGCTGCATCAGCGGCTCGGACGCTTTTGCGTTGTGGGCTGGTGCTGTACCCCCCGACGGATGTCGCCTACTGCTGAGTCAACGCACACACCTGGCATCGCGAGCAAGGTGTACAGGGCCTGTCCAGCGCAGGCGCCCGCCCCTTGTTCAACGCAGGTGCGCGCCCCTTGTCATCGCGAGGAGCGCAGCGACGTGGCGATCTAAGCCGTCAGTGGCTGGCTTCGGGGATCGCCACGCTTCGCTCGCGATGACAAGGGTCAGGGTCCAGCGCGTTGGACTTTTCGTGCCTGTGATGTGCTCCGCCTCAGGTGCTGCTCACAGGTTGACCAGCACCTGCAGTTGTACGTCGCGCGAGCGGTTGCCGTCGATGGCGTCCAGGCCGCTGCTCAGGTTGGCGACGCCTTGCCGGACGGTTTGTGCGTAGCGCGCTTCGACGCGGATGCCCGGCAGCGCATCCCACCGGGCAACGATGTACTGGCGCACGCCTTGTCCGCCGAAAGCGGGGACGCTGAATCGATAGCGCAAGTCGGATTCGTAGTCGTAGACGCGCGCTTCAAAGGCATCCACGTCGAAGACCGCCATGCGTGCGTCGAACGACGGGCGAGGCCACACC
>CAXBBB010000399.1:0-3385 GCA_963973615.1 uncultured Rhodothermales bacterium
GCCGACGGCGCATCGGCTCGGCTCGCCTGGACGACGGCCAGCGAGACCAACAACGCGGGTTTCGACGTGCAACACAACGCAGGCGGCGCAGCGGGCTTTCGCTCGCTCGGCTGGGTCGCAGGCAGCGGCACCAGCCTCGAAGCGCGCAGCTACGCCTTCCGCACCGCCGAGCTGGCACCCGGCACGCACCGCTTCCGCCTCGAACAGCGCGACCTGGACGGCGCGACGGAGCTTTCGCCCGTCGTCGAGATGACGATCAGCGCAGACGGCGCCTCGCTCTCGGTCACATCAGGCGAGATCCGTCTGAGCGTGGCGCAGCGCGAAGACGCACGCGTCTCGATCTACGACGGGCTGGGCCGCGAGGTGGCGCGTCTGCACGACGGCGCGGTCGACGGCTCCGAAGTGTGGGCGCGTCCCAGCGAATTGGCATCAGGCGTCTACTTCGTGCGTGTCGTCGGCGAGCGGACGCGCTTGGTGCAATCGATGGTCGTGGCGCGGTGATTCGACCGGCTTCGGCGTTGCAAACCTGTCAGGCCGTGGAGACCTGACAGGTTTTTTCGTATCCACCTATCACATCATCTCCTCCTCGTACTCGGCGTTGTGTACGAGCAGGACGGTGCCGACGGCCAGCGAGAACGCTTCGAGTCGTTCGCCATACGCTTCGATCTGATCTTTCTTGGGCACCTGCATTCCCAGGATCGTCAGGTCCACGTCGCGGCTGTGGGCGGCGAACAGGTCGGTAATCGACTGGCCTTTTTGCTTGACGACGAGTTCGACGCGGGCCTCGACACGGACGTCGTCGAGCAACTCGTTCATGTGGGCGCGAAGCTGCTCCTCACCTTCCAAACTGTCGACGACCCTAGTCAGACGCAGTTCGGCGTTGTCCCAGTCGCGGTTGCGGCTGACGAGGTAGCCGAGCAGCAGCATCAGGTCGCCGTTGCCGCCACGTCCGCCCCACCACACGTTGACGACGCGCTGGTTGCCGAATCCCTTTTCGTCATCGACGTTGAGGAAGAGTGTCGACTTCTGCAACTGAGACATCTCGCGCAGCACGCCGAGCAGTTTGGCGCGGCCCTGAGGCGCCCCACTCCATCCCATCAGGACGGTATTCGATTCGAGCGCGCCAATACCATGTGACTGAGCGACCGAGACCGCACCGCGCCCAAAGTCTTGCACGACGCTGGTCTCGGCGAATGCGTTCATGCCTCTGTCCTGGATGAAGCCTCTGATGCGCTTCTCGGCCATCTCGCGAAGCTTGACTTTGTCGGCGTCGTCCGAGGCGCCCGTGATGAGTTGGACGAACGTGACGATGCCGCGTCCCAGACTCAACCACTTCGCGAGAGCGACGAGCCGCTCGCGGTTGTGGGGCTGCCCCGTGAACACGAGCAGGTTGGGGCGCCAGTTGCGCCCTTCGGCGGATCCGCCTTCGAGACGGAGCAGGGCAAAGCGGGCGAGACTCGTCCAGATGCCACTGCGCACGTCGCCCCAAGCGCGCACCATGCCACGCCTACGAAGCGCGAAGAAGATGCCGTACGACACCACGATCGCCGCGATCGTTGCCGGTACGTTGATCAAGAACATGGCGCCGTAGCAGCCCAGCGCGCCTAGCAGCGAGACGGCGAGCGGCACCTTGAAGCGCGGCCGAAAGCTCGGGTTACCGACGGCTTTCTCGATTGCGGCGACCAGGTTGACCATGCCGTACGTGTTCAGGAAGAACATCGTGATGATCGGCGCGACGACATCCAAGTCGCCCATCCAGATCACAGCCAGAGCGACGACGCCCGTCATCAAGACGGCCATGCGCGGTTCCGTTGCGCTGCCCATCTGCGACGCCATCCAGCGCGGAACGACGCGGTCCCCCGCGATCGCCTGCAGCGTCCGAGGCGCCGCCAGCACGCTGCCCAGCGCCGACGAGAGGGTCGACGCTGCAACGCCTGCCAGAATCAGGATCGGGATACTCGAAATGTCGGACATGATGCCCGTGTTTGTGATCAACTCCTCAGCCGTCGCCCGGAACGCAAACCAGACGGCAGCGCCGATGTAGACGATGGAGGTGACGAGGATCGACGCAATCGTCCCATAGGGTATGCTCTTGCTCGGATCTTTGAGATCGCCCGACAGACTGATCCCCACCTCGATACCCGTCACGGCGGGAAAGAAGACCGCGAACACGACCCAAAACGAGACGCCGTCCGTGTAGTTGTTTGCCAGGTTCGGCGAGACGAAATCGCCCCAACCGCCGGTAAAGAACGAGATCAGTGCGGCGACGAGAATCGCCAGGATGCCGTACTGGATCTTGAGTGCGAAGTCCGCTCCTACCCACGCGATCACCACGAACAGCAGCGCTACCCCAGTCGATATCATCCGAGGGTCGAGCCCCGTCAGGACCGCCGACATCGCTTCGGTAAAGCCGATGATGTAAAAGGCGACCGAGATCGCCTGCGACAGGTAGAGCGGGATCCCGATCGCGCCACCGATCTCCAACCCCAGCGAGCGTGAGATGAGATAGTAGTTGCCGCCCGCTTTTACGTCCATGCTCGTCGCAATCGCCGAGAGCGAGAGGCCGGTCATGAACGAGATCGCGTTGGCGAGCGCGATGATGATCAGCGCGCCCCACAGCCCCGCCTGGCCAACGACCCAGCCCGTCCGCAAGAACAGGATGATGCCCAGAATGGTGAGCACGTTGGGCGTAAAGACGCCTTTGAACGTGCCGAAGCGCCCGGCAGGTGCCGAGGAGAGTTCGGTCATGGAGGAGGGAGAGCGGGAGCGTTGCAAACTAGATGACGGGCCGCCGTCTGAACGACACAGGGTCGTAAATCCATCGCGGCAGGTAGCCGTAACTCTGCTCGTGAGACCTTCGTAGCGATACGCGTCTTCTGCTCCTCCCTACGGTTATGCTCTCCGGCTACTTCCGCACCGCAGTCCGCGCGCTCTATCGCTACCGCACCTCGGCACTCATCAACCTGATCGGGATGGCAGTCGCGCTGGCGTGCTGTATCACCGTATACCTCTTTCTGGGCGTCTACTACTCGCTAGACACGTTCCACGATAACGCCGACCGTATCGCGTTCGCCGAGACAATCGAACGGCAGGGCGCGGGCGGCACGGAGCGAATATGGGGGACTGCACCTCTTCCCCTAGGCCCCGCTCTCGCAACCGATCTGGCGTCGGTGGAGCACGCCGCACGTGTCGTCTGGGACGTGTCGGATGTGCGCACCAGCGAGCGCGCGTTCACGCAGCGCGTCGCGTTCGCGGATCCCGACCTCTTCGACGTGTTCACGTTTCCGCTCCAGGCAGGCGACTCGACCGCGTGGCACGACCCATCGGGGGCCCTCGTGAGCGCCGAGACAGCCCAGCGTTTCTTTGGCACCGAGGATGTTTTGGG
>CAXBBB010000400.1:0-3378 GCA_963973615.1 uncultured Rhodothermales bacterium
CCGCTGAGCCGACGCGCCGCCATCGACCTGCGCCGAGGGCGGTTGGCCCGACTGACCCGGTTCAGTGTCGCTATCGACGGTCGGTTTGCGAGCAGACGTCGCGGGGACGCGCGTCCGTCACAGCGCGCGTTGCAGGCGGGCCTCGGCGTCCCACCGCGCGACTCCGACCTCACCGATGCACTTCCGGGTGATCTCGATCCGGCTCTACTCCAAACCACGCTCGTCGGCGCTCCCTACGCCGATTTCAGCATCCCGTGGAGTCTCTCGGGCGATGTGAGCTATAACCTCTCGCGCGGGGCCACCATCCTGGCCGACGGCACCATTGCTACTCCGCTCAACCGTACGGCCACGCTGGGCGCCAACTTCGACTTCAGCTTGACGCCGAACCTCAAAATCAACGGGCGAACGGGCTTCGACCTTCTCGACCGAGAACCAACGACGACCTCGATCAGCATCCTACGCGACTTCGAGTGCTGGGAAGCGTCAGCCAGTTGGGTCCCCTTCGGCGATTTTCAGTCCTACGGATTCACACTCCAGGTGAAGAGCGGAAAGCTCCGCGACTTGCTCCGCATCCAGCAGCCTCGCCAGGACGCTCGGCCTCAGTTTGGACTGTAACCAGATCCGGGGGAGCGTCGGGCGCGATCCTTGCGTTACAGGTTGTCCCACCGCACCGAAGCGGCTCACGTCCGCTTCCTCCCCATGACCGATCCCTCCGACACTTCAACCATTCGACGCCCGTCGCTTGGCACGCGCCTCGAAACGTGGTTGCGTAGCCGTCAGCGAAAAGGCGTCACGCAGACCGTTCAGACGGAGCGCGATCAGGCCTTGCTGAGCCGCGTCGCGTCGGTATTCGAGAGCGACCTGGAACGGGCATCGGTCAGCGGGCTGAAGCTGTACGTGCAAAACGCTGTCGTGACCGTCTACGGCACCGTCGAGCATTCCCTCGACGAGCAACTTATCGTTCGCGTCGTACAGACGGTCCCAGGCGTACAAGCCGTAGTCCCGCACTTGCAGACCGTGCGCGCACGTGAGCGGACGGTCCGGTAGATAGACCCCTTAAAAGACTCTCGGTAACGCGATTCCAACGCCAAACCCAGGCTCATCGAGGCGAAAGGTCACGTCGAGTCGTAGGAAGTCGAATAGGCCACTTAGGGAGAATCCGGCTTCGGTATGTAGGTCTGTGCTTTCGACGGGCTGCTCGCTCCAGGTCGTAGCGGCAGCGCCGGTAAGCAGGAAGTTGTATCCCTTATCGGCTGCCCAGCGCCAGCCGATAATCTCCCACAGCATCGTCCGGAAGTTGTGCTCGGCGAACACGGCAGCCGTTGCATATCCCTGATACGGGCGCCCCTGCCGCGTCCGTAACGATCCCCACGGCGACGTATAGGTCCCCGCTGACTCGACGATTCCGTAGCGTGCGAGCGGAAGATCGCTCGGTCCGACCTGAGCCGTCGCGCGGAGCACGAGTTGAGCGGGAAACAGGCGCCGCTGGCCCCACGTCGGGATGTACGTGTCGACCGTCGTGTAGGCACGCACGAACGACTGATTGCTGATGCCATCGGGGGAGAACTCAACGGCGGCCTGCACGCGATTGAAGCTCATCACGCCGAGCAACCCCTCCGTCCCCCAGTCGGCGCCAATTGTGGCCGAACGCAGCGTTTGAGTCTGAACAGCCGGATTGTCGCGCAGATCGGGACTGCCATAGAGGGTATAGAGATCGGAAAGCGTAGCAACGGGGCTGTTGTGCTCTTCCCATCCCGCTAGATAGATCGATAACTCTGAGTCCTTAAACCCGTGCGACACGCTGACTCGGGTGCTGCGCGACTGTTCATAGTCGTAGAAGTCATTGCCGCCGACGATGACGCTGGCCGCGTCGAGCGTTGGCGTGCGCAGTGCCGACGTGTAGCGCGGTTCGATGCCATCGCTGTGCCGCGCCCGTAACCACCATCGCCGAGCAGGTCGATACGTAACGCCCGCCGCCCACGAAAACGCTTCGGCTCCGGTGCTGTACGCCACACCGCCGCCGACCCGCACCTTGTCGCTCAGTTTGATGCTGGGTTCGTAGCCGAGGCGCAGCCCTTCGACGCGGTTGTAGGCCAGACGTCCGTATTCGAGCACGTGTCCCCTCCAGGTGCCGTCGCTCTGGTCGTCGTCTCCCATCCGAGAAAGTGCACCACTCGGCTTGAACGCGTCTTCCAGACTGTCCGTGCTGTCGATCTCGGCATAGGCGATCACTTCTTCGGGTTCGAGGGGGACGCGCAGCCCCAACGAATCCAGTAGCGTGTCAGCCTCAACCTGCGCGCTGTCGACGATGGCCAATCGGCGGCTTTCGTACAGCGAGTCGGGCGTAGCGGCGTTGATGCGATAATCGGTCAGCCGCGACACGCGCGACGCCTGGAACGGCGGAATACTGAACAGGGGACCGACTCCAATCTCGACGACCGTTTCACTCCGCAGATCGACCGGCACCCAGGCTTCGCCGCCAAACGTATCGAACTGCTGGACGTAGTCGACTTCGAACCGCTTGAAGGGCGGCGGCCACCGAAACGCTGGGCCGGGCCTGAGGCGGGCTTCGATTATCGCGAAGTCGGTGTCTAGGACCGACACCTGTCCAACGTACGCGACGGCAAGCGAACTGCGCGGCTCGACCGAGATATCGAACACCCGCTGTCCGTCGCGTGATCGCTGTCCGACGAGCCGGAAGCGGTAGACGCTCAACGCTTTGGGGTGCGTAACGCCGATCAGCGCGTACCCCGCCACTTCTTGCTCGTCGCCGTATAGGTTGAGCATGGTCGACGCCGCAGGAATGGCACCGTCGAATGGAGCGTTGGCGGTCTGACGCTGAGCCTTGATCACCTCGCGCGTGCCACCGTCGCGCCGCCAGAACAGGTCGGAGGCGATCTCAGCAATCGTCACAATGCCGCTGTCGCCGCGCAGTACGATGCGCGTGTAGGCATCGGCAGCGTAACTGCTCATTCCGGCTTGCCACTCGGCCTTCTCCTCGATCACGCGTCGCATGATGCGCATGCCGGGATCTTCGTCCGTCACCTCCAACTCGCCCGCGACAAGCGCCGAGGGTTCGAGCGACAGGTCTGCCGTCGTCTGCCCCGCCTCGACCCGGACGCTCGCGCTCTGGTAGCCGATATAGCGAACCGTCAGTGTTGCGGGTCGCTGAGGTACGTTGAGCGCGAATTCGCCTTGATCGTTGGTGATTGTGCCCGTAAGGGTGCCTTGAATCTGGACCGTCGCTGATGGAAGCGTCTCCCCCGTCTGCGCGTCGCGGACAACCCCGGTCACTTCACTCGTCTGCGCCTGAACAGCGATAGGCAGCAGCAGGACGAGGGCGAGCAGGATGCGCATGAACGGTAGGTGGGGTGAAGA
>CAXBBB010000401.1:0-3375 GCA_963973615.1 uncultured Rhodothermales bacterium
CAGCCATATCTCGAACGGTCGCCCGCCCAAGGCGAGCACTTCGACGCGGACCGTATCGCCGGCCGTCACCTCGATGTCGCCCGGGGACACGTCAAGAGTGAAGGGAGCGGGCCGCGCGAATGCGGCCGCGGGGGAGAGCAAGCGTTCGGCGGCACCGCGTGCGGTCTGGGGAGAAAGGGCGCTCCAGATCACGAGCGGCACGAGCGCCAGAAGGGTCCAGCGTGCCAGATGGTTGGCGGCCTCGAATGGGCGGACAGCGTTCTCGAACGGCGTACCATTGACGAGTGTGCTCATCCGATCCCTTGCCGAAGCGGCGAGAACGCCTGATCCGGAGGTGGCCTGATCGTCGAGTTGGACGAGCGTCAGGAGGCGTTCCCCGTCACGGGCATTCTGCTGTCCCACGTGCTGAGCCAGCGCTGCATCGGAGAGCGCGGACGACCGTCCCGTCAGCGCGCGCCAGACAAAGGCTCCAGCGTGCAGCAACGGGGCGAAGAAAAGCGCCAGTATTACTGCCAACAGTACCAGTCGAACGAGCGGAGGCATCCACAGCACGGCTTCGGCGCCCAGTACCACCGTCCCTATGGTCGCGACAAGCAGAACACCCAGAACGACACCACGCACCAGCGTGGCTCCTGCCAGTTTCGTGCGCAGATTGCCCAGTCGCGCCCTGACGCGCGCGAGGTCGGCAGCCGCGGAGGAGGGCAGAGGGAGTTCCATAAAAGGGCAAAGGTTCAGACCCGAAACGCATCGGATCTACCGTATCGCACGCCCAGAAAGAAAAAGCGTTCGGTTCGTACCTGGAGGTACGTCAGACTTCGGACGCCGCCGTCACGAGCGCATAGGCGGAGATGAGCACCTGTACCAGCAGCAAGCCAAACAGCAGGATCACTTGCCCGATGTTAAAGTGCCGCGCACTCTCGAACGCGCGCCGAATCTGCGAGGTGCGGATAAAGCCAGTGGTGTCGCTTTTGTGGATCGCCATGGAAACAAGAACACCAACGACGCCCCATGGGCCGAACACAAGGGGCAGCGCTAGCGAGATGACCGCGAACAGAAACGCCCCAGCAAAAATGGCCTGAGTCCGGTTAAAGTTTTTAAAGATGGTCAAGGCAGCGGTTTGTATAAATGAGTGCCAGGCTCTGGCAGAATAGAGACAGGTGGAGCGTCAGGCTCCTATCGAGTCAAATCCAGTGTATGAAGCGAGGGCAGAAGGTAGGTCGATAGATCCATCTGAACGCTGTCCTGCTTCGAGCAGCGCGGCGACGATTCGGGGCAGTGCCAAACCCGAACCGTTGAGCGTGTGGACGAACGCCGTTTTGTTATCCTCATCGCGGTACCGGATGCCAGCGCGTCGGGCCTGGAAATCCTCGAAGTTGCTGACAGACGACACTTCAAGCCATCGCTGTTGCCCGGCGCTCCATACCTCCAGATCGTACTTCTTGGACTGGGTAAAACCCAGGTCCGACGAGTTCATGAGCAAGCAGCGGTACGGCAGGCCGAGGGCGTCGAGCAGCGATTCTGCGTGGGCCGTCAGCGTTTCGAGCGCATCGTAGCTGTCTTCGGGGCGCGTGAACCAGACCAACTCGACTTTATCAAACTGATGCAGTCGGTTGAGTCCGCGCACGTCCTTTCCGTACGACCCAGCCTCTCGGCGCCAGCATGGGGTATGTGCAGCGTATTTGGCCGGAAGCGCGTTTGCGTCGAAGATCTCGCCTGCGTGGAAGTTGGTGACGGGGACTTCGGCAGTCGGAATCAGGAAGAGTTCGTCCCGCGTCGCCTCGTACATCATGGCCTCTTTGTCAGGCAACTGGCCCGTCCCACGAGCCGCGTCGGCGTTGACGAGTAGGGGCGGCTGCATCTCTACAAACCCGGCATCGGCTGCGCGGTCGAGGAAGAAGGCGATCAGTGCACGTTGCAGGCGAGCACCTTTTCCGACGTAAAACGGAAAGCCAGCCCCAGCGACTTTGGCGCCGCGCTCAAAGTCGACCAAGCCATGACGTTCGATCAACTCCCAATGCGGGAGCGCGTCGAAGTCGAACGTCTGCTTTTCGCCGCGCTCGTGGACGATGACGTTGTCGGACTCGCTAGTGCCTAAGGGAACGTCGGGGTGCGGCAACCCCGGTACGCTGAGCATCAACTCGGAGAACTCAGCGTCGAGATGTTTGCCGCGCTCTTCCAGTTCCTTGACGCGTGCTTTGAGGGTGCCTTGCGCTTGGATATGCGTTTGCGCCTCTTCTTTGCGCCCCGACTTCATCAGGATACCGATCTCACGCGCCGCCGCTTTCGCGTCGGACTGAGCGGCTTGCATCTCGGTCAGTGCTCCGCGACGCTCTTCGTCAAGAGCAATCAACTGGTCGACGATGGCGGGGTCTCCGGCTTTTTTGTCGCGGATCGCGGCCCGAACACGTTCGGGGTCCGTTCTAAAGAGGGTGGGGTCGATCATAAAGCAGAAAATGCGAAAGTTAGCGTCCAGTTGCGAGGCGTCGTCCCAGACTATCGGGCAACCCTTCCTCGGCGATGCGACGGCGGGTGCGTTCGATGTCGTAAGGCACTCGGACCAACTCGTAGGTCACGGTATCCGGGTCGAAAACGCCATAGGCGGCACGCGGGTCGTTGTCACGGGGCTGGCCGACACTTCCGACGTTGACAAAGAACCTGCCACCTGGTGCGACGCGAAACTGACCGATTTTGGCGCTCAGAATCGCGGGGGCGTGGGTGTGACCGGCAAAGCAGATGGGCGTGTCGAAGTGGTCGAACTGCGCCATTGCCACCCGATAACTCTCGACACGCATCCAGTGCTCGGGACGCTCAGGCGTGGCGTGGACGAGCGTCGCTCCGGCAAACGTCGTCGTGAGCGGTAAGCCAGCAAGCCACGCGCGGTCGTTGGTGTCGAGTTGCAGATGGTGGAGCGTTGCGGCGGCCGCTCCATCGCGTGGAAGGCCTTCAACGTTGCCCGTTGCTACGGCTGCATCGTGGTTTCCCTGAACGATGGCCACGCATCGCTCGCGTACGATCTTCAAGCAGCGCTGCGCGTCGGGGCCGTATCCGACGGTGTCGCCTAGGCAGACAAACGTATCGCATCCTCGTCGGTCGGCATCTGCCAGTACAGCCTCAAACGCCGCTAGGTTGGCGTGTATGTCGGAGAGGACGGCAACGAGCACGGAACGGGTGGCGAGATTGGGTGGCGCGCAGAGGATGCAGCACTGCGATACAAATATCTTCCGACAACGCGACCCGGTGCAACCGCCCGGCGCGCAATCCTCCCGTTCCGCACAGCCCATGCCCGACCTCCCCGCCTGCCCGCAGTGCGCCTCGGCGTACGTCTACGAAGACGGCCCGCTCTACGTCTGCCCCGAGTGCGCCCACGAGTGGCCG
>CAXBBB010000402.1:0-3364 GCA_963973615.1 uncultured Rhodothermales bacterium
GCGAGATGGGCGTGCTCGTCGAGGCGGGTACCGATGTCTACCGCGACGCCGTCGCCGAGACCGAGTCCATCATCCGCGCCGCGACTGAGAAACCGATTCTCTATCGCCGTAAGACCGTGTCAAAGGCTCCACCGAAGCCGATTGAGGCGGTGACGGAGTTGAAAGAGGAGCCGCGAGTTCTCTCGGCAATGAATGTGTTCGGCAAGCTATTCGGATGGGTGGACAAGGCAAAACAGCAGGAGACAAAGAGTCAAGAGGCAGATAGCACAAGGTCAAAACCCCAAAAGGGGCACTGCCTGCGCTGCGCTACCGATATTCCGTTCAGAGCGAGCGCTCCCTATTGCAGGTCGTGCTATTCCAGTTGGAGTTACTTCCAGAATTGGTCTTTCGAGGACAAGCACTGCCACCGGTGTGGCGAACAGCATCCGGCGACGATGGAGAAGCCGTTTTGCCATCCCTGCTTTCGGGAGCATAAGGCATCGAAATAGCGGCTTGCCATTCTAGAACCTACCCATCGACGAGTATTTGGGGATGCCATTTGTCGTCTCGAAGAGATATGAAATCGCTCGTCTGACCACCTGAACTCCAACGATCCGTGTCTCTCCTCCAAGATCCACAATCGCCGATGTGGGGTGACCTCGAGTGGAGTGTGTAAGCTTCCCCGTTTTTCGGCGCACTCAAAAGTAGAGTCGGGTGGTTAGGATAGGGCTTCGATCGGCGTTCGGTAGCCGAGGGATTTGTGCGGGCGGTGATGGTTGTAGTCGAGCTGCCACTGCTCGGTTTTTTGCCGGACCTCATCGAGCGTGCGGAAGACGTAGGCGTTGAGCAGTTCGCGGCGCATACTCCCGTTGAGGCGTTCGACGTAAGCATTCTGAGTGGGCTCGCCCGGCTGTATATAGGCCAGCACGACGCCGCGCTCTTTGCACCAGGCGTCGAGCCGGTGACTGATGAACTCCGGGCCGTTGTCGACGCGGATCATCTCGGGCAGCCCTCGGCTCTGCTGGAGCTGTTCGAGCACCCGGATCACACGCAGCGCTGGCAAGCTCGTATCGACCTCAATCCAGAGCACCTGCCGGTTGTGATCGTCGATGACATTGAGCAGCCTGAAGGCGCGCCCGTCCCAGAGGCTGTCGTGCATAAAATCGAGACTCCACACCTGGTTAGGCGACGCCGGGGCAAAGAGCCGCTGTTTGACACGCGCTGGAAGCCGCTTCTTGGCTCTGCGCCGGATGTTGAGCCGCATGGCCATATAGATTCGGTAGACACGCTTGTGATTCCATCGGTGGCCCATCAGGCGCAACCGGTGATGTGCCTGCCAGAAGCCGATCGAAGGATGCCGCTCCACCAGCGCTATGAGGGCCTCGATGATGGGTTCATCAGCCTTCGGATGCCGCTTGTACCGGTAGGAGCTCTCGGGCAAGCCAACAGCCTTGCAGCCCTGACGGATGCTCACGCCGTGCGTGGTGTGCATTGACTCGACCACGGCGCGCTTCTGGTCAGGGCTTAGCGCTTTTTTGCAACGGTCTCCTTGAGGGCCTCGTGCACGAGCGAGAGGTCAGCATACATGCGTTTCAGTCGCGCATTCTCGGCTTCGAGGTCTTTGACACGCTTGAGCTCGCTGGCGCTCATGCCGCCGTATTTGGCCTTCCAGTTGTAGAACGTCGCTTCGCTGATACCGAGTTCGCGGGAGAGGTCGCGTGTCTTCTCACCGCGCTCGTGGCGGGGGGGGAGGGCGGTGATCTGGGACTCGGAGAATCGGGATTTCTTCATGGCTCGAAATGTAGAGAGGGTCTCTACTTCCGAGTGCGCGAAGATCAGGGGAGCCTACAGTACAGTCTTTCGTCTCTGGCGACATCGGTCCGACCCATCGAAGGTGACAGAGTGAGCCTGACCAGCACGGCGAAGGAGCAAATCTCGCTCGGCTTGATCGCCGCTTTTTCCTCTGACGACGATCGCCAAATCGCCTTCGTACTCAACAACAAATCGTTCGCTAAGAAGGCGGACAAAAACGGTGGTCATCTCAACTGGAGTGATGTCGCTGGACACCACCAAATCCCACTAGCACTCTTCCATACTCGGTGGAAAGGAGAGACCCCCGAAGTCTACCTGTTCTCTGTCTCTGACTCCGCGTATTACCAGGTGAAGTGGAGTCGCAACAAGAGCAGCATGGATAAACGGACGGAAAAGGCCACCGAGAGATTTGGGAGCCTCATGAGTGGACCCTACCTAGCGCAGCCAGACGACTGGGTGTGCCAGCGATGTGCCGCTCGGGTTGTATGCCCGCTTCATCTGATCGAGACGAAAATCAACTTGACTAAATAGAGTTCTGGATCATGCATGAACCGGACCGGGTTTACTGGAAACTGACCCGAGTGAGTGCTACCGTCGATCATTTGTAATGACTGTTATTGCATTATTCTCTCGTGGAACCCCACTACGCTCGCTGACGCTTTATAGCCAGACCCAGGAACCTCCACCATACCTCCCGCCTGATTGCTCCAGTCAGGAGTGCATAGGAATACTCCACTCTGAGATACAGCAATGAGGTGATCAGAGGGACGAGAAGAGCGTCAAACTGTGGCCGATCAATCGAAGATCGAGAATGCTGCCACCAGCATCAATATGATGATGACTACCGGGGCTATGAACACAACTGCCGCAACAAGGGCTGCTACTCCTGCTGCTATGAGAAGCAGAGTAAGAACGGCGGAAAAGAGATCTTGCATTTGCCCGGGCGTCCATGAGTGATTGTTAAGTTTGAGTGAGGCACCTGTTTCTTTGATGGAACGAATTCACTTTCCGAGAAGAGCCGGATACTGGTGGCTAGCTCCCGCGCAGCGGCAAATCTACGTTTAGAAAACGACCGTTTTCCGGTCGCCTCGTGTCCGTGATGCCAAACCACACTGGCGCTACCCCCTGGTGTTCGGAAACCCGTACGGAAATCTAGGTGCGGTAAAGCCACGGTCTTTATCTTTCCGCACACCTACTGCTCGCACCCATGCTCATCGGATACGCCCGCGTCTCGACGGCCGACCAGGACCTCGCCCTCCAGCTCGACGCGCTCGACGCTGCCGGGTGCGAGCGCGTCTTTGAAGAGCGCGCTTCGGGTGCTCGCTCCGACCGGCCCGTCTTCGCCGCGCTGGCCGAGTTCGAGCGCGAACTCATACGCGAGCGCACGATGGCAGGCCTGGCAGCGGCCCGCGCGAGAGGGCGCAAGGGGGGACGCCCGGCCAAAATGACGCGGGCCAAGGTGCGGCAGGCGTCGCTGCTGCTGGCCGACCGCACGACGGACGTAGGCGCGCTGTGCGATACGCTGGGTGTAAGCCGCTCGACGCTATACAGCTACGTCGGGCCGCAGGGCGAG
>CAXBBB010000403.1:0-3364 GCA_963973615.1 uncultured Rhodothermales bacterium
GTGACGCGTGACGGCGGAGAGGTCGCTCCCACGCTCGCCCGAGCCGTGAAGGGCGATAATGAGAGGCCACCGTGTGTCCGGATCGTTGGCGTATCCGCGCGGGAGCCAGCGCAGAAAGGGCAAGTCGAAGGGAGCGGAAGCGCGGAACGGTTCGGCGAAAACGTCCATCGAGAACGAGGGAGGCAGGAGATAAGGGGCGCGTAACTTACCGCTCCAACCTATCGCTGCCGCACTTGGACTCGACCTCCGACACCACCCCGATTCCCTTCGCCACAGACGTTCCGGTCATGCGCAGCGTCGACGTGCTGGTCGTGGGTGGAGGCACGGCGGGGGCGATTGCCGCTATTGCGGCTGCCCGAGAGGGGATGCGGACGCTCGTCGTCGAAAGCCTCGGATTTCTGGGAGGTACACAGACGGGGGCAACGGTCACGCCCATGATGCCCAACCAGATCGAAGGCGTCCCGCTCAACGGAGGCATCGACGCCGAGATCAACCTGCGCATGATGCGCGACGGTACCAGCGGACGCTTTTCGGACGGCAACGAAGGCTGGTTCGACCCCGAAGCGCTGAAGACAACGCTCGAACAGGTAGCGACCGAGGCAGGTGTCGAGCGCCTGTACTTCACTCACTTTGTCGAGCCCATCGTCGAGGATGGAGCGGTCCGTGGCGGCCTCTTCCACAACAAAGCCGGTCTGATCGCCATTCGCGCAGCGCGGACTATCGACGCGACGGGCGACGGCGATGTGGCCCATCGCGCGGGCGTGCCGATGCGCAGCGGCGACGATCAGGGAGAGCATCAGCCGCTCGCCTTTCGCTTCATGCTCGGCGGACTCGACCTGGCTATGCTCACCAATTTCCTCGAAGAGACCGGACGGACCAGCATCACCCGAGCGAATCGCCCAGGCGACGTCGACTTGGTCACGTCGGCGATGGTCGAGGGGAGGGACTGGCCGCTCGAGCCGCTGTTTCAGCAGGCCCTCGCCGACGGTGTCTTGGAGAAAGAGGACCTGAACTACGTCCAACTCTTCTCGATGAACGGGCGTCCAGGCGAGGTCGCGTTCAACAACCCGCGCATCCGCGACCTGATCGACGGGACCGATCCGTTTCACCTGTCGCACGCCGTCGTGACGGGCCGCGCGATGGTGGCGCGCTACCTCGCCTTTTTCAAGCGCTACGTGCCCGGCTGTGCCCATGCGTTCGTGTCGATGACGGCGCCGATGGTGGGCGTGCGCGAGACGCGGCGCATCGTCGGCGAGTACACGCTGACGGCTGACGACTTTTGGAAGGCGCGCAAGTTTGACGATGCCATCGCGCGCAACTGCTATCCCATCGACCTGCATCGCCGCAAGGAGGAGGACAGCCGCCTGATGGAGTTGCCCAAAGGCGCATACCACGAAATTCCTTACCGCAGTTTGGTGCCGGTCCAGATCGACGGACTGCTGGTCGTCGGGCGCTCGCTCTCGGCGGACTTCGAGGCCCAGGGTGCCGTCCGCATCCAGAGTAACTGCCGCGCGATGGGCGAAGCCGCTGGACGGGCGATGGCGATCAGTTTGCGGCAAGGCGTCGAACCCCGTCACGTCGACGGCGTCGCGCTCCGCAAGCACCTGTTGGCGAACGGCGCGCGGCTGGAGTTCGACGGACATCAGGCCGATACGCACCGTTTTCGATTGGAGTCGATTCAGGTCGATGCGCCGACTCCGCCATCGACGTCAGCATCCGGCGATGCGCCCAACGAGGCGGATGATGCGCGCCCCGTCACGAGTGACCCGATGACGCCTGATTCCGCTACCACCTGACCCCGATGCGCCGCATTCTCGCTCTGCTGATTCTCGCTCTCCTCCCGCTGGCCGGCTGCGGAGTGCCTGATCGCGATCCTAACGTCGTCGAGTTCTGGACGCTCCAACTCTCGCCGACGTTGGAATCACGCGCAAGTACCTCAACGCCATCGCCGCCGGACAGTCGCCGGACGTGGTCAATCTGCCTGCCGACTTCATCCGAAAGTATGCCGAACTGGGCGCCCTTGCCCCGCTCGACACGCTGTTGTCTCCCGAAGTGCAGGCCAGCTATCTGCCCGCCGCCGTCGACCCGCTGACGATGGACGGCGCGACCTACGCCGTGCCCTGGTACCTGTCGACGCAGATCGTGATCTACGACCGCGCACGCCTCGAAGCCGCCGGTTTCGACACGCCTCCGCAGACCTACGACGAACTGCTCGCGTTCGCCCACACGTTTCACGAGCGGACGGGCGACTACGCCTTTTTTACCAACCTGATCGTCGAATCGGACTTGATCGAAGTGTTGGAAGCCGAAGGCGTGCCGGTCGTCAACGAGGACCAGACCCGGGCCGCGTTTAATACGCCGCGTGGCCGCGAAGTGCTGGCCGCGTGGCGGGATGCATTCCGTTCGGGCACGATGCCGCGCGAGAGCATCGCCCAGCCCCGGTCCGCTGCGCTGCGTCTGTATCAGAGCGGAACGATCGCGCTGTTTACCGGAGGACCGCAGTTCTTGCGCATCGTCGAGGAAAACGCTCCGAGCCTGTTCGCCGACACCGACGTAGCGCCTGCCATCGTCGGAGCCGAAGGGAGTCGCAACTTGGCCGTGATGAGCCTGGCCGTCGCCAACCGCAGCGCCAACCCGCAAGCCGCAGCGGACTGGGCCGCTTTCGTCACCAACGGGCCGAACCAACTGGCGTTTAGCCGCATCGTGCCAGTTTTTCCGTCGGTCACATCGACGCTCAGCGATCCCTATTTCACGTCGGACGACAGTACGCTGATCGGACGAGCACGGGGCATCGCAGCCGGTCAACTGATCGGTTCGCGCGTGCTCAAACCGTCGCTGTCCAACTACAACCGACTGCAAGAGTCGTTCAAGTCGAGTCTGCTCCGCACGTTCAAGGACGACCGCTCGCTGGACGATGCGATGGCCGAGGCGCAGGAGGATTGGAACAAGATTCTGGAGGAGGGAGCGCGCTACGAGTCGCGGTAGGGGCGGCAAACCCGTCAGGTCTCAACCCTACAGGTGTAGATCCCTCGACTAGTCCTGCAACCGGTAGCCCTGGCCGAAGACGCGGCGGATGTAGACGGGGCGCTCAGGATCAGGCTCGATGTATTCGCGCAACGCGTCGATTTGCTCGTCGAGCACGCCGATCAAGCTCTGGAGTGTCAGGTCGACGAGGTAGGCGCGGCTTTCGAGGTTGAGCGCTTCGCGGATCAAGCGCTTCCGCGAAACGGCGCTGCCCTGGTGGGCGATGAGGACGCGCAGGAGGGCGCGCTGGAAGTCCGTCAGCTTGTGCTTTTCGTCGGAGTCACGCTGGATGAAACCGGCCTCGAAGTCGATTTCGGCACTTCCGATGCGCTTCAGCTTG
>CAXBBB010000404.1:0-3360 GCA_963973615.1 uncultured Rhodothermales bacterium
TTGGCCGAGCCGCCGAACTTCTCGGCGAGCCCCTTGGTGATGGCCGCCGTGAGCGTCGTCTTGCCGTGGTCGACGTGGCCGATCGTGCCCACGTTGACGTGGGGTTTGTTGCGCTGGAAGGTTTCCTTTGCCATTTCAGTAGTGTGTTAGTAGTTGGATGGGGTGAGGTACGCGCTTGGCTTACGCGTCGGCAGTGACGCCCTTGCTAGCCGAAATGATCTCCTCGGAGACAGAGTTCGGGACCTTCTCGTAATGATCGAACTGCATCGTGTAGAGCGCGCGTCCCTGCGTGATCGAACGCATATCGGTCGAGTAACCGAACATCTCGGAGAGCGGCACCTCGGCCTTGATGACCTGGGCGTCGTTGCGCTGGCCCATCGAGACGATGCGTCCACGGCGCGAGTTGAGGTCGCCGATCACGTCGCCCATGTACTCCTCGGGCGTAATGACTTCGACGTCCATGATCGGCTCCATGATGACCGGCTTGGCGCGCTTCGAGGCTTCGCGGAAGGCCATACGGCCTGCAATCTCGAACGAGAGCTGGTCGGAGTCGACGTTGTGGAACTTGCCGTCGTAGAGGCGCGCCTTGACACCTTCGATGGGGTATCCGGCGAGCGGTCCCTGATCGAGTGCGCTCTTGATGCCCTTCTCGACTGAGCCGATGAACTCGCGCGGAATCGAGCCGCCGACGATGTTGTCCACGAACTCAAAGCCGATGCCGTCTTCGGTCGGAGCAAACTCGATGTACACTGCGGCGAACTGGCCGCGTCCACCCGATTGCTTCTTGTGCGTATAGTGCTCGTCGTAACCCGCCGTGATGGCTTCGCGGTAGGCCACCTGAGGCTTACCGACGTTGGCTTCGACCTTGAACTCGCGCTTCAAGCGGTCGACGATGATCTCCAGGTGCAGCTCACCCATTCCGGCGATCAGGGTCTGCCCCGTCTCGTGGTCGGTGTTGACTTTGAACGTCGGATCCTCTTCGGCGAGCTTCTGCAGGCCCATTCCGAGCTTGTCGAGGTCGGCCTTGGTCTTAGGCTCAATGGCAATACGGATAACCGGCTCCGGGAAGTCCATCTGCTCGAGCATGACGGGGTGATCCGGGTCGCAGAGCGTGTCGCCCGTTTTGGCCTCCTTGAGACCAACAGCAGCGGCAATGTCTCCGGCGCGCACGGTCTGGATATCTTCGCGGCTGTTGGCGTGCATCTGGAGGATGCGGCCGATCCGCTCTTTGCGCTCGGTCGTCGCGTTCATGATCGACGTGCCCTTTTCAAGCGTACCCGAATACACCCGGAAGAACGTCAGCTTACCGACGTAAGGGTCGGTCATAATCTTGAAGGCGACAGCTGCGAACGGTCCGTTAGGATCAGGCACGCGCGTGACCTCTTCGTCCGAGCGCGGGATGACGCCGGTAACCGGCGGCACGTCTTCGGGCGACGGCAGGTAGTCTAGAACGGCGTCAAGCAGACGCTGCACGCCTTTGTTCTTGAACGCAGAGCCGCAGAAAACCGGAGTAATGGTCAGGTCGAGAACGGCAGAGCGAACGGCAGCCTGTACTTCTTCGACGGTCAGTTCTTCGCCTTCGAGGTACTTCATCATCAGCTCGTCGTCGCTTTCGCTGACCGCTTCGAGCATGTTGACGCGCCACTTGTGCGCTTCGGCCTTCATGTCGTCCGGGATCTCGATCTCGTCCCACGTCATGCCCTGGGTTTCGTCGTCCCAGATGATCGCCTTGTTGAGCACGAGGTCAACGACACCGGTAAACGTTTCGCCCTCTCCGATCGGAAGCTGGAGCGGGACGGCGTTGGCCTTGATCCGGTCCTTCATCATCTGTACCGCGGCCAAGAAGTTGGCGCCGGTACGGTCCATCTTGTTGACGAACGCGATGCGGGGTACGTGATACTTGTCCATCTGCCGCCAAACCGTTTCGGACTGCGGCTCGACGCCACCGACCGAACAGAACAGCGCCACGGCACCATCCAAAACACGCAGCGAGCGCTCAACCTCGACCGTGAAGTCGACGTGCCCCGGCGTGTCGATGATATTGATCTTGTTGTCTTTCCAGAAGCACGTCGTAGCAGCCGACGTGATCGTGATACCACGTTCTTGCTCCTGCTCCATCCAGTCCATTGTGGCGCCACCGTCGTGGACTTCACCCATGCGGTGGAGGCGTCCGGTATAGAAAAGGATACGCTCGGTCGTCGTGGTCTTTCCGGCATCAATGTGTGCGGAAATGCCGATGTTGCGCGTGCGCGCGAGCGGGTAGACGGTTTCGTCAGCCATGGGAGTATGTGGAAGCCAGGCGTGCGCCCGGATGAAGGCAACCGGTTAGATGCGGCTGCAGATACAACGTCGAAGGGCGTGCTGCCCCGGCGAGCTCTTTAGAAGCGGTTGAAGTGGGCGAATGCTTTGTTGGCCTCGGCCATACGGTGCACATCGTCCTTCTTCTTGACAGCGCCGCCTTCGCCCTTGGCAGCGGCCAGGATCTCGTTAGCCAGGCGCTGAGCCATCGTCTTGTCGCCACGCGAGCGGGCGTACTGGAGCATCCAGCGGAATGCGAGCGCCGTACGACGCTCGGGACGCACCTCGATGGGCACCTGATAGGTAGCACCACCGACGCGGCGGCTACGGACTTCGGCCAGAGGAGCGATGTTGTTGATCGCATTCTTGAAGACCTCGACACCCTCCTCTTCGCTGCGCTCACCGACCATATCGAAAGCCGAATAGACGACTTTTTGGGCCGTGCTCTTCTTGCCGTCCATCATGATGGCGTTGACAAACTGAGCGACCATCACATCGTTGTAGATGGGATCGGGGACGGGGATGCGTTTTTCTGCTTTCTTGCGGCGCATAATCGGGTAGGTCTAGTCCGGCACCACATCGGCGCCGTAAATCTCAAAAAGTTAGCGAGGGCGCTTGGCGCCGTACTTGGAACGCGACTTCAAGCGGCCGTTGACGCCAGCCGAGTCGAGCGCACCGCGCACGATGTGATACTTAACACCCGGAAGGTCCTTGGCACCACCGCCACGAACGAGCACGATCGAGTGCTCCTGCAGGTTGTGTCCTTCGCCTGGGATGTAGGCGATGACTTCGTAGCCATTCGTCAACCGCACCTTGGCGACCTTACGAAGCGCCGAGTTGGGCTTCTTGGGCGTCGTCGTGTAGACACGCGTGCACACGCCGCGCCGCTGGGGGCACTCGGACAGCGCAGGCGAAGTCGTTTTCTGCTTCTTGGGGGTGCGTCCTTTACGGACGAGCTGGTTGATCGTAGGCACGAGGCGTCGCGGAGTGCGGTTGGTATCGAAAGAAAAGGCGACACCGGAGGGCGTCGCCGATTGCGGCATAGCACACAAATATACTTGC
>CAXBBB010000405.1:0-3356 GCA_963973615.1 uncultured Rhodothermales bacterium
CCTTGGATCGGCTCGACGAGAATGCACGCGATGTCGTCCGGATGGTCGAGGAACGCGCGTTTGATCTGCGCCAGCGACAGCGCCTCGCGGACTTCTAGATCGCAGTCCAGCGTCGCCTCACCGCCTTCGTGCGCGATCATCGGCGTCGAGACGCGCGGCCAGTCGAACTTGGGGAAGTACGCCGTCTTGTTGGGGACGGTGTTGGTGAGCGAGAGCGTGTAGCCCGTCCGCCCGTGGAACGCGTGATCGAAGTGCAGCACTTTGTGGCCGACTTCGCGACGGTAGCCCTTGGTGAAGTTGAGCCGCACCTTCCAGTCGAACGCCGCTTTGAGCGCATTCTCGACCGCCAGCGCACCGCCCGACACAAAAAAAGCGTGGGACATCGACTGGGGAATACCGACGCGCTCGAACGTGTCGACGAAGCGCGCGAAGTGCGGCGTATACACGTCCGAGTTGGCAATCTTGTTGACGGCGGCGTCGGTCAAGCGCTTCATAAACGCCGCGTCGCTACGTAGTCCGGGGTGGTTCATGCCCAACGCCGACGACGCATAAAAGCCGAACAGATCGAGGAATCGGCGTCCGCTCTTGGCGTCGACCAAGTGGCGCCCTTGTGAGGCGTCCATGTCGAGGACCATGTCCATTCCGTCGGCCAGAATGTGGCGTCCCAGCGTGGCGCGCACGTCGGTAGGAGCGATGGTGTCGGCTTTCAATTCCATAGTCAATGGGTCTTAGGAGGGGATGCTTTGCGTTTTACGTGGAGACAAGGTAACGGAGAAAAAGCGCATTTCCTGCCTCTAGAGGTCGATCCTGGGCCACACGTGTCCACTTAGAACCGGAATCGGGGTTTAGATCAACTAAACACGAATACACTTTGCATGACGCCGAAAAAAGATCGCACTCAGTCGCGGAGCTCTCGCATCTGGAGTAAGAAGAAGATCTCCCATGCGAGCGAACTTGCTCTAGCCCCCAGGAAGAGCCGACCTGAATCGCCTAGCAATGGCGGATGCTGGACGCGCAAGCAGGGTCGTGTTTGCGATTATAAGGCCCTTTCGTTACCCTGATTATGTACCACTTCGTCTATACCCCTGTGCTATAGAGCCTCGTTGTTCTGCCGCGCTTCTGACCTCGATTTCCCCTTTATGACCCGCGCTCTGAGCCTCGTCGCATTTCTCCTCGCCATCGTCCCAGTACGCGCACAGTCGGTACCTCCATGCGATCGCGACGCTTGCGCGCTCACGTCAACGCTCGACAGCCCGGCCGCCTCGCACTTATTCGACACCACGCAGGTGGACATTGAGACTTCCGACACCGTTCTCTACCGTCCCGACCTCGGCGCCCGCGAGGACATCCAGGACGCCGACGATCCGCCGGAATTGGTGGTCGAGATCGGCGAGGCGCTCCGCTACAACTACGTCTACCGCGACTACCGCGAGGCTGACGCCGATGAGCTTGGCCAACTCCTCTTCGACACCTTTCGCATCAACGCCGCCGCCAGCTATGGACCGATCTCGGTCGGGGCCGAATACCGATTTTACGCAGGCTATCACATGCTGAAGACCGGCTGGGTGGGCTATCAGGCTAGTGACGAAGTGCTCGTGCAGGTGGGCGTCCACCAGGTGCCGTTCGGCATCACGACCTACGCCTCGAACTCGTGGTTCTTCCAACTCCCCTACTACGTCGGGCTAGAGGACGATCACGACGCCGGGCTCAAGGCGACGTACACCAGCGGCGCGCTGACGGTCGCTGGCGCATTCTACAAGCAGGCCGATGGGCCGTTTACGGGATCGAGCCTAGCGAGTGCTCGATACTCGTACGACGTCGTCCCGTCTCGGGCCGGTGCGCTGGACTATGGCGTCGCGCCGGTCGAAGAGGCCCGGTCGAACCGTGAGGTGAACCAGGGCAACCTCAAGGCGACGTACCTGCTGGGGGCCGATGGGCTCACCGCCGAGATCGGAGCGTCGGGACAGTTTGGAGGCCTCTACAACGATGCGACCGAGCAGATGGGCTCGCACTGGGCTGCCGCTGGTCACGCCAACGTCACGGCAGGGCCGATCAACGCCAAACTCCAGCTCATCCGCTTCGAGCACAACCCCGAAAACCCTGACGGCCAGGACTCGGACTTCATCGTGTTCGGCGCCTACGACTTTCCGTACAAAGTGACCGCCAACGGCACCTTTTACTCGGCCGCGCTCAACTACTCAGTCCCGAGGCCCGACGGAGCCTTAGTCTCGACGGTCAACGTCTACAACGATTTCAGCTACCTCGACAAGGACCCCACCGGCTACATCGACAGCATCCAAAACATCACGGGCGTCTCGGTCGGAGCCGGTCCAGTGTTCGCCTACTTCGACCTCGTCTTGGCCAAGAACCACCCGTTCTCGATTGTGGGCAACGCATTTGCCGCCGCGCTCGCAGAAGGGACCGACGAGTGGTATACGCGCTTTAACGTCAACCTCGGCGTCTACTTCTAGGCCGTCGTCCCCGAGCTTCCACGCCTCCCCACACATCCGCTCCGCGCTTTTGCCGCGTCGGGCGTCTCTCCATATGAATCAGAATCCTCCGCCGTCCACCAACGACGACCTCTCACCCGAGCCTGACGACCGCGCCGCCCGGATCGCCGAGCACTACATCGAGGCAGAACGCGCAGCCCGCCAGCGAGCTATCGACGACCGCGCCCCGTTCGACGGTCTTCAGGACACGCCCTCGGCGTCGTACTTCGATGTGTCGGACCGACGGACGCCCGGCCGCGACAACTGGGTCGGCTACGGATTCGACATCCACCCGCAGGTCACGTTTTTCGCTTCGGCACTCATCACGGCGTTCATCGTGCTGACGTTGATGTTTCGTGAGCAATCCGACGCCTTTTTCCAGGGCGCGCTGGGAGCTATCTCGGGCAACTTTGGGTGGTTCCTCGTTCTGACCGCAAACATTCTCATCATCGCCGCTCTCGTATTCGCGTTCGGGCGGTTCGGACAGATTCGGATCGGCGGGCCGGACGCGAAGCCTGAGTTTAGCCGGTTTGGGTGGTTCGCCATGCTCCTCTCGGCGGGGATGGGCATCGGACTCATGTTCTGGAGTGTGGGCGAGCCCATCTTCCACTATGGCAACCCCTCGCCTCTCTTCGGAGTCGAAGGCGGGACGCCCGAGGCACTTCAGGCTGCGCTCGGGACCACGTTCTTCCACTGGGGCCTCCATCCCTGGGCGATCTACGCGATCGTCGGACTGGGACTCGCCTTCTTTACCTATAACCGGGGGCTACCGCTCACCATCCGGTCCATTTTCTACCCGCTCCTCGGCGACCGGATTTACGGGTTCTGGGGCAACGTGATCGACGTGCTCTCCGTCATGGCGACGCT
>CAXBBB010000406.1:0-3345 GCA_963973615.1 uncultured Rhodothermales bacterium
CGCCCAGCGCGTCCCCCTCGACGCCCAGTTCGGCCCACATCGGCACGAGGCGCACGACGACCAGTTCGCTCACCTGAACGAACAGCGCAGAGGCGAAGCAGACGAGCATGTTCGTGCGCAGACCGGCCCACTTGCCCGCCGTCTCCCGCTCCCAGCCGATAGCCGCGCCGCAGACCAGCGCGAGCAGCGACTCGGCGAGAATGAGCAGGTCGGCCAGGAATGCGTCAGACATCGGCAGCAGGGAGAAGTGCGGCTCTCCTACCGCCCGGCGCCCCACCTGTTCGAAGTGGAATCGTGATCCCGCATCGCCACCTCGAGCCTGTACGCCTGTCAGCCTGCCCCTCTATACCAAATCCGATATTTGGCGGTGTGCCCCAATCCGTCATTCCCGCGCAAGCGGGAATCCACAACCGCCGCCATCGCCGCTATGGTAGCGAGATGTCCAAGCGAGAGAGGCAGTTGTGGGTCCCTGCCTGCTCCCCGCTCGGCTTCAATGCCTGTCTCGTCACGACCGCTCCACCAGCCCGAGCACTTCGCGCACTTGCGGCGTGGCCCTACGTCGCCGAAGTGCCGTCAGCCGTGAGTAGACGCTTCATGACCGCGGTCGATTGGGCGTACACCTTTTCGCTCCCGAACAGCAGCGCGAGAATGGGGAGGAGAATCGTGCGCACGACCTCGTCGGTTTGGTTCTTACTGTGCATCATACACGTAGCATGAGCAAAAAGGCGCTGACACTGCTCTGCATCCTCTCATCCTTTTACCGGTTAGTATGCTATTACCTCTCTGAATTAGCAACGCCGCGCATGAATCCGATTCTGAGGCGCATCGCACGACTCTTCGCCGTTCTGGGCCCGCTGCTGGCCGCTGGGCTCTTCGGCGCAGTAGGAGCCGCCGCCCTGTTCGCACTGCTGGCACGTGGCGTCATAAGTGGAGCCACCCGCGCAGTCGACGAGTCGGTTGTGCGGTGGTTTCTGGGCGTGTCGAACCCGGTGCTCGACGCACTGGCGATGGTAGGGGCCGTACTGGGCTCCTCGGTCGCGCTGTGGGTCGCGCTGGCGGGAGGTACGATCGTGTTCTGGCGGATGCGCCAGCTGGCGTCGCTCGTCGTGCTGTGGGCGTCGCTCGTCGGTGGGTATCTGCTCAACCCGACACTCAAGGCCTTCTTCGGTCGCCCTCGGCCTAGCCTGCGCGGGGACGACCTCGAGTTGCTCGGGTGGACGTTTGCATTTCCGACGAGCCCGTCGTTTCCCTCAGGGCACGCCGTCACATCGGTCGTCGTCTTCGGCACGCTGGCCTACCTGACGCTCCGCCTCGAAGGGACACGAGCCGCGCGGCGGTGGACGCTCTTCGGCGCCCTCACGCTCGTCGGTTTCGTCGGATTTACGCGTGTTTACCTTGGGGTCCACTACCCTTCGGACGTGCTGGCGGGCTTTCTCGCTGGCTTCGTCTGGATCGCCGCTTCGGCTGTGACCGTCGAAGCCGCCGGACGGCTGCGCCGCGCTGGGCGTCGGCCCCGGTAGACGTGCTCATCGGCACCGACGCACTCTTTTTCCTCATTTTTGAAGCATGGACTTCCAGCAGTTCTTTTTTGGTACCGACGTCATCGCTGCGGTGCAGGAGTTTTTTGGTCTGGATTACCCATTTCCGTTTCGGGTTTTCTCGCTGCTGGGCGATACGTGGGGGATGCTGTTCGTAGTAGGACTGGGTTTCTGGCTATGGGGACGACGTACGCTCTATCCGCTCGTTGGAATCGTTGTCCTGGGAGCCGCAACCAAGGTGCTGCTCTCTAGCGTCTTCAGCGCCACGCGTCCATCGGGCCCCGACATCGTAGTCCTTGAAGAGTTGGGGTCCAGTTCGTTTCCCAGTGGACACGTCTACGAAGCTGCCGGACCGTGGGGGTTGCTCTACGCGATGGGACGCATTCGTCTGTGGATAGCGATCGGTGCGGTCGTATTGGTGGGGCTCGGCCGGCTGTACCTCGGCGTTCACTTTCTCGGCGACGTGGTGGCGGGCATGGTATTCGGGGCGGTGTTCGTCTGGATCTACTGGAAGCTCTGGCCCCACGTAGCGCCTTGGCTCGCCGAACGGAGCTTTGGGACGTACAGAGCGCTGGCGTGCCTAGTAGCCGCAGGGGCGCTCGTCTACCTGCTGCTGACCGATCCCGGCCCGCGACGCCTCGAAGTAATCGGCATCGCACTGGGCGCGGCCTTTGGATTGCCTACCGAGTACCGTTGGGTCGGCTACGTACCGGAGCGCTCCGGATGGCGGGTCGACCTGCTCAAAGTGCTGATCGGCACGGCCGGATTAGCCGCGTGCATCGTCTGGGACCGCACGATGGGCGATCACGCGCTTTGGGTTGGTGTCGCCGCCGCCGCCCTCGCTACGGTCTGGGTGGTGCTGCTCGCCCCGGCGCTCTTCGCACGTCTGGGATGGGGCCATGCCGAAGCCCATACACCTTTGACTGTTGAGGCGGCGCGGTAGCCTCTTTCCTCATGCGGTCGGGTGCATCCTGATCCGTACGTGTGCGTTGGCATATGCTCTGCCGACCCGACCGCCGCCGATGCCCGCCTCGCCTGCTCCCAAACCTGCCGCTACGCCGACCGCAAAACGCCTGCGCGACCGGACGCTCGTGCTGCGTGGCGTCCGTCAGCACAACCTCAAAGGCTTCGACCTCGACCTGCCGCACGGACGATTGATCGTCGTCACCGGGCCGAGTGGATCGGGCAAGAGCAGCCTCGCCTTCGATACGATCTATGCCGAGGGGCAGCGGCGTTACGTCGAGAGTCTGAGCAGCTATGCGCGGCAGTTTCTGGCGCGCATGGACAAGCCGGACGTGGACTACATCAGCGGACTGGCCCCGGCGATGGCGATTCAGCAGACGACGACGAGTAACAACCCGCGCTCGACCGTCGCAACGCAGACCGAGGTGTACGACTACCTGCGACTGCTCTACGCGCGCATCGGCACGACGATTTCTCCAGTCAGCGGCGAGGTGGTGACCAAGGACAGTCCGCGCAGCGCGGCCGTCGAGATGGCCGAGCGGTTGCCGGACGGTCAGCGCGCGTATCTGACGTTCGAGTTGCCCAAGCACAAAGGCTTCAAGGTGCCCGACGAACTCGACACGATGCGTCAGCGCGGCTTCTTCCGCGTCGTCACGCTGCCGACCAAGGCGCAGGAGAAGAAGGGCGTCGGGCCGGAGATCATCGACTTGAACGAGGTCGAGCCATCGGATGTCAAGACGCCCCGAACCCGGCTGCGCGTGCTGGTAGACCGGCTCGTGGTCCGTCCCGACGACGAAGCCGGGCAGAACCGCATCGCCGACAGCGTCGAGCAGGCGTTTAGAGA
>CAXBBB010000407.1:0-3335 GCA_963973615.1 uncultured Rhodothermales bacterium
CGGTTGCTCGATGCGTCGGGCGTTCTGACGCAGCGGGCCCAGGCCGGATCGCTCGGCGAAAGGGTTGGCGCGCAAAGCGGCACGGATGTGGAACGATAACAGGTAGGTAGCACAAACTGGCGCTCAGGCCGTCTATTCGCTGCCCCTCTCCACGACATACGACAACACTCCGTCCACGATAGCAGACATGAAACGACTCGTTTCCGCCCTTTTTCTCGCGCTCCTCACCCTTGCCGCCGCGCTTCCGTCGCAGGCACAGCAGGCCGAAGTCCGCGCCCTCCTGCAGCAGCGTGATCGCGACGTAAAAGCCGTCCTCGGCACGCGCTCCACGTTCACCGACGCCCAGCGCGACCAACTCAAGGAACTGCTCAACGGTGCCATCGACTTCCGCGAGATGAGTATCCACGCGCTCGACAACGAGTGGAACGATCTCTCTTCCGATCAGAAGCGCGCGTTCGTCGACGCGTTCAGCCAAGTCGTTCGCAACCAGTCGCTCTCAAACCTCGCCATCTACCGCGCCGATGTGCGCTACAACGAGATTCGCGTCGAAGGCGACGAGGCGACGGCGCTCACTACGACGACGCTCGACGGCAAAACCGCACGCGTCGATTACGAACTCCTAAAGCGTAATGGTGAATGGCGCATCGTCGACATCATCCTTGATGACGTATCGACGGCGGGCAGCTACAACCGCCAGTTCAAGCGCGTCTTTCAGCGTCAAGGCTACGACGGCCTAATGAACGTGCTCCAGCGCCGCATCGCGCGCGACGAAGGATGATCGAGCTCTCCGTTTAGACCGTAAGCGCATTCATCCTCCAGGGTGGATGCGCTTCGTCTTTGCAGAACATCGGCGCCGGAGGACGCGTAACGCCCTAGTTTAGCAGCCGACTCCCGCCACCTCCGCACGCATGTCCGACCCGACGGAAGGATACGTCCTACACGCCTACGGCGCCGAACGCTACGTGCAGCACGCGGTAGCCTCGGTGGTGACGTTGCGCAGGCACGACGCGCACCGGCCCATCGCGCTCTATTGCACGAAGGAGCAGCGCGATGCGTTGCGCAAACACGGCCTCGATACGTTGTTCGAACGCGTCGTCGAATTGCCCGTCGAGAACCGATCGATCGTCGGCTTCAAGCACGCGATTTACAAGTTTAAGCCGTACGACCGCAGCCTCTACGTCGACGCCGACATGGTGTGGTGTCGCAATCCGGATGCGCTCTGGCAGCAGATGGCTGCTTTCCCGTTCACGGCGACCGGCCTGGAACGCGCCGACTTCTTTTTTGGCGGGCCCAAGGGGTTCAGCGTCGCCTTCGACTTCCTGTTCGACCGACGCCGGAGCACCATGCGCGCGTTCGGCTTGAGTCACCTGCCGCGCGTTCAGGCGGGTATGATCTACGCCCAGGACGACGAGGTGACGCGGCTTGTCTGCGAGAGCGCCAGCTCGTTTCTCGACCGCCAGACCGAAACCCACTTCCGTAGCCGTCTCAACGAGGGGCGCAACGAGGAAACGTGCGAGTGGAGCATCGCGATGGCGATGAGCCGCCTGCGACTTCCCGTCTTCACGTGGTTTCAGGGCTACAACTCGCCCCAACTCGACTTCATCGAAGGGCTGACGCAGTACGATCCCGACTTCGAGCACGTGCTGTGCCGCTACTACTGCGACCGCTTCGTCTACTCGCTGCGCGGCCTGCGCATCCCCAGCATCCGCGACCGGATCATTCGCATGGCTTCGGCGCTCCCCGGGCGCGGCGACTACCTCGACGTGACGCCGTACGTGATGCACTTCGGCTGGCTGCTGCACAAGCAGCCCTTCTTCGACTTCTCGGACCGCGTCTGGAAACGTCTCACGTCGGCTACCCTGTCGGGCGACGGCGCCGGCCGCGAGCCCATCGTACTCCCTTCCGAACTGGATGCTCAGGTGCGCGAGGCGGCATTGTCAGCGCGGTAGTTCAGCCGGTCCATCTTCGCCACTTCTTTTGACGACATTTATGGACACGCGCGATCACGACGAACTGCTCCGAATCCTGAGCGACCGATTCGAGCAGAACAGCCAACGGCACCCCGAGATCGTGTGGGCAGACGTTCAGGTCAGACTCAAGGCCCAACCCGATGCGCTCAGATCGTTGTATGCGATGGAGGCGACGGGAGGGGAGCCGGACGTGATCGGCCGGGACGAGGAGAGCGGGCAGTTCCTCTTTTGCGACTGCTCGCCGGAGAGCCCGTCGGGGCGGCGGAGCTTATGCTACGATGGCGAAGCGCTCGCCTCTCGAAAGAAGAACAAGCCGATGGGCAGCGCCGCCGAAGTCGCTGCAGCGATGGGCGTTGAGTTGCTGACCGAAGCGCAGTACTGCGAATTCCAAACGATAGGCGAGTTCGACACCAAGACGTCGAGTTGGGTCGCGACGCCGGCTGACGTTCGCGCGCTTGGCGGAGCAGTTTTCGGCGACCGGCGCTACGGCAGGACCTTCATCTACCACAACGGCGCTGAATCCTATTACGCAGCAAGAGGCTTTCGCGGGCTCCTGCGCGTCTGAGCGCTACCCGCGTAGGAGCAGGTCCATCGCCAGACCAATCTGCTCAGGCATCGCGAAGTAGATTCCGACGCCGGCGAGCAGCAGCCACGTTAACGGGTGGAGCAGGACGACGAGTAAGGCGACAGGCGTTGTCGTGTTGGTGATGGACGAGAACGTGAGTGCAGCGTGGACGGTCGCGCCGACGGCGATCAACGCCCAGACGACGAGAAGGGCTAGAGCGGCGCCTCCGAGGTAATCCGTCGGTAGGCTCGGAACGACGAGGGCAGCGATGAGCAGGAGTACGAGTGGCCAGCGCGGCCATGCCTGAATCATCAGCGCTTGCCCCATCGTGAAGCTGTGGCGTCCGCGCGAGAGCAGAGTGAACGAGAGGCCGATCACGAGCAGCACGATCCAACCGGCTCCGATGAGCCCGAGCGGTAGCAGCCAAGCGGTGACGGCTCCAAACGGAATCGCTCCACCGACCACGTGCCGCAAATAGCCCGAAGCAGGGGTGTCGTTGAGCACGAGCAGCAGTTGCGTCACGGCGACAGCGCCGCACGCGAGCAGCAACGTGGCAAAGACGGCGGTTTGTAGCCGTAGGCCGTCCCGCGAGCCGCGTACGTCTTCTCGGAAGAAGCCGGATGCGGTAAAGAAGCGCTCGGTCAGTTGGCGCATCCGCAGCATCGACGAGAACGCGAGTCCGATCATCAGAACGAGGGCCCATCCGCCCACACGCAGCCAGTCGGCGCGGCGGTTGGGATGGACCGTCCCGGCAACGAGGGCGGGCGATGAGGGGATGCCTTGGGCTGCGTCGGCGGCGG
>CAXBBB010000408.1:0-3334 GCA_963973615.1 uncultured Rhodothermales bacterium
TCGTGGACCGAGAGCGCCAGACGGTCGTCGCCGTAGAGCACGCGGGCGGGGTTCATCGCCTCGGAGAAGCCGTCGGTATAGAGGACGACGGTGTCGCCCGTCGTCAGATCGAGCGTTTGCTCTTCGATGCGCGTGTCGAACCGGGCGCCTTTAACCATGCCGATGCCCAATCCGCGCGGTTGAGCGAAGATGGGCTGCGCTGACGCGCCCTCGCCCGGCTTGACGCGCTGCAGGATGAGCGGGTTGTGACCGGCGCGCGCAAACGTGAACGTGCCTGCATTGACGTCGAGGATGCCGAAAATCATTGAGATGAATGTGCCCCGTGGCGCGTTCTCGCAGAACAGCGCATTCAGGTGACGCAGCACGTCGGCGGGCGAATCGAACTGGCGAACCAGGCTGCGCAAAAAGCCTTTGACGAGCGTCATGTAGAACGCCGCCTGAATCCCCTTTCCGCTCACATCGCCAATCGCCACGGCCAGCCGCCCGTTGCCCAGATCGACGAAGTCGTAGTAGTCGCCGCCGACTTCGCTCGCCGCGATACACAGCGCTGCGGCATCGACGCCCGGCACGTCCGGCATCCGGCGCGGCAAGAACGACATCTGCACCTGCCGGGCGAACTCCAACTCCTGCTTCATCCGCGCCTGCTGCGCCATTTCGGTCACGTAGGCCGGGACGTAATCCGTCTCCTCATCGCCCGTCTGCCTGCTCCTGACACCGACCCAGCCCAAGATGAGCGCACCCAATGTGACGAGCGCGATGATGAGCGCGTCTACGGTCGACGCCGTGCCGCCCATCAGCAACCCATGTCCGGCTGCCCACGCGACGATAGCGAAAAAGCATCCTAAAAACGCCGTCAAAAAGTCGTAGCGCACCATCAGAAGCACCAGCCCAATCGATAGCGGCAGCGTCGTCAGAAACGTGAGCGGAGCCGGAGACACTAGATAGGTCAGCGCCCCCAGCAGCGCCAGCGTCACGCTCGTTGCGCCTACGAGGACAGCGGTCGACGTGCCGCGTCGCCTGAGAAACGCGCCCAAACCGAGCAGAGAGGGGACGGTGACGAGATAGCTCGTCATGCCTGCCAGCAGGAACGGGACGACGCCGCGCGCCGGAATCGCCGATCCGAGCAGCAGCCCAAGGTCTTCCTTCATCCGTAGCGGGACCGGAACGACGAGCAGCAACACCGCGCTCAGCCCGGCCAGTGCAACGCCTGCCAGCGTGCCTCTGAGCAACGCGAAACCGACGCGTTCGTTGAGCACATTGCCCCGCCGCACCAGCGACGAAGCACGCATCTTGTCGCCCCACGCCTCACGCGCCAGTCCCTCGACACTTCCGGCCAGCAGCGTGAAGCCGAACATGAAGAAGAGGAATATCATCGGCAGAATGATGCCAAATAGCGCGAGCAGAGGCGGGTTGTTGTCATTGTCACCGAGGAACGTGGCCATGGTCACGACCCCTGCGCTGAAAAGGGCAACGATAGCTCCGTCGATCAGCGCCGTCTTGAAGTCCACCAACCGAGCCGACAGGCGCCGCACCAGATAGACGAGCAGCGTCAGGCCGAGCAGCACGTAGGCCACGCCCGATGCAATGCCGTAGATCAGCAGCCACATGTCGGTGCGCTCTCCTCGTCCCGGCGAGAAGTCGACATCGAGGTAGCTCATCACGCCCGCCGGTGCTACGTCAAGATCTACGTGAGCAGCCAGTCCGTCGACTTCGACGTCGTAGTGAAATCGGGCGTTACCATCCTCGAAAGAGACCGAGTCGGGCGAGAACACTCGTCCGTCGCCGAACAGGTCGAGGCGGGCGCTGTGATACGCCGCCATCTGCTCTGCCGTCGACCGATCAAAGCTGACCGACACGCTGATAGAGTCGGCGGCTGTTCTCATGAAGTCGAGAACACTGCTCTGGACTTTTCCGGTTTGGGGAGACGCACCGGGAGCGAAGCTGGCCTTGTCGAACGTGAACGTCGCGCGCGATAGGCTGAGCCGGATTTGTTCGAACGCTTCGTCGGTGAGGGTGTCTTCGAGCGCAGTCCTGAGCGCTCCGGCGTCCATGAGCGAAGCCGCTGCGTCATTGTCTTTTTCGCGCACGCGGAGCCCCCACATCCGCCCGCTCGCCGTTACATCGACGGTGAAGGAGCCGAAGCCTTCGGTGTCTGTGCTGTTCTTGCCGAAGACGACAGTCGACTGCTCGTCGTCTTCGACATCTGGTGGGTCGCCGTCGACGCGCCAGAAGTAGGCGGGTAGCCGGTCGCCTGTTTCGCCGTCGCCTAGCGCTGCGATGGCTGCGCTGCGCCCGATGGCGTGCTGGAGCGAATCGAGTAGATCGTCCTCTCGAGATGGCTGGGCGGTGAACGTCCATCCGCCAACCTCGTAGCCCAGGTTCGACAGCGCGGTCCGCGCGGCTTGTTCGGCGCCGCTCTCGCCGAGCGAGAAGTCGGCCGCCGCGTCGGGATGCTGCGTCGGGAGTACGAACACGAGCGCCAGGATCCCGAGCAGTGCTGCGCAGGCTAAAGCGGTGTCGATTCGGGTCCAGCGAAGCACGTCGGAGGTGGAAAACTAGAGACGTGCAAAGTACGAGAGCGGAGGGGCTATGCGGGCGTCGTCACGGCGTCGACCCACGACTCACCCCCACAGTTGGGGCACGCGGGCAACGCCCCGTCCACCTCCTCGCTGATCCAACCGCAGCGCTTGCAGCCCAGGGGCACACCGCGAGGAGCTACGTCCCCGGCGGTCCACGAGTTGGGCGTTTCGATGTCCCACGGCGGCATCACGCGTAGGCCGGAGGTGATTTCCGGTCTGTTGCGCAGGTAGAGGGTGAACGTGCCGTCCTGTTCGAGAAAGGCATCCTCGACCTCACCCAGGTGACGAACCTTCTCGGTGCGCAGCATTGCGAAGAGCTCCTCACGATTCATTTTAGCCGCATGGATCTGCTCCCAGCACATACGTCCGTCTTTCAGCAGCCGGCGCGGAATGCCTTCGATTATCTGCTCTGCCTGCTCGCTCGTGTTGACCATCCCCACGATCAGCCGGTTAATGCCGACGACGACCGCGATCACTGCCATCCCATGAATCAGCGGCACATCGGCATAAAACATGGGGTCGCCGACCGCTGAGCCGATAGCGACGACCAGCAGAAACTCGACCATCGACAACTGCCCCAGCGTCCGCGACCCCATCGTGCGTACGAGGGCGATCGTATAGACGTACATGATCGCCGTCCGCACCACGATTTCGAGCAGAAACCAGAGCGGCGCGTCGCCCAGAAACATGCGGTGCAGGTCGAACGGGACGATGTCGGATGGGTTCATGACGCAGCGGGGGGGAATGCACCGTCC
>CAXBBB010000409.1:0-3333 GCA_963973615.1 uncultured Rhodothermales bacterium
GTAAGGCTGGGCGAGCAGACGAGCGACACGATGGTGCTGGCAGGCGTGGCGAGCCGGCTGCTGGCGTCTATGTGGAAGCCGGGCTACGATTCCAAGAAGGCAGGCGTGATGCTGACCGACATGGCGAGCGCTTCGGCCGGGCAGGGCCTGCTTTTTGGGGCGAGCGATCCTCGCCGGGAGGCGCTGATGGCGGCTATCGACGAGGTCAACGCCAAGCATGGCCGGGGCGCAGTGCGGCTGGCGTCGGCGGGTCTGGGCGGCAAGCAGGCGTGGCAGATGCGGCGCGAGATGGTGTCGCCGTGCTACACGACGGACGCGCGGGCGCTGGCGAAGGTGAGAGCGTGATCGTCCTGCTCAGGCTGGCCGATTACGATCCGTCCAACTGGACGTTCGACGGATCGTAGATCGCGTGTTCGACGCCGCTGCACCGCGTGACCGCTAGGTAGTCTTCCAGATTGAGCATCCACCAGAAGTAGCTTCCGGTCCTGCGAGGCACTGCGATCTCTCTGCCTACTACACCACTCACGCACGAGACGGCTGCGCTCATGTCCGTAGCGATGATCTTTATGAGGAGAGCCTCTTCGACGTCTTCGCCTCTCGCTCGCTTGTCGTCGTTGATACCAAACATGCGGGTGGTGTACTCGGTGGCCGTTAGCACTTGAGCTTCCTGCGGCTGCTGTTTGTACGCTCGCACGACCACTCCATTGGCTCTTCCCATTTGCTGCTGCTCGGTGCTGTCTGGAACGATCTGGGAGTGCGACAGAGGGGCGACGCCCAAGAGGACAATTATAGCCAATAGGACGCGCATAGCGAGTGTACGGATAGCGTGGAAATGGAGCTAGTTAGTCGGTTTCTGGTGGCAATCCGACGTAGCCACGGAAGCAGGACATACAAAGTGGTTTATAGAACGTCGCTTGGTGCTCCTCTCCGCAGCCATTGCAGTAATTTTCCTCGACGAAAGACTCTCCCGAACTGGTCACACCGTCGTAGCAGGATTTGCAGTAGGGCGAATTCGGGTCTGGCCGTATGGCGGAGCTACAACGTATACAATGGCCAATGTGCGTGTGCGCCATGCTAGGACTGTCAAACGCGTGGCCAAACGGACTCTCGTTTTTGGTCGGGCGAGGCCATCCCTTCGGCGGGCGCCTTTTAGCATAGTGCCGCTCGATCTTACCTGTTTCTCTCTCTGGTTTTGAATGTCGACGGCTTGCCGTGTTCACGTTCGACGCCAACGGTTTCTCTGTCGCGGCGCGGATGATGGACTCGGTTTCGGCGACGGCGTCTCGGTAGACATCGGTACCAGCCTCGACGAGGACGCCCATCTCGCGGTTGGTCTTTTCCGAGTACTCGTAGAGGTTCATCGATGAGAGGATGAGGCGGTGCTCGTTGTAGTAGCACTTGGCGTGCAGGTGCTGGTAGTAGTAGAGCGTCAGGTGGTCAAGCGAGCCGAGGGTAGCCTTTTGAGTCCTCGTGAGTTCGTCTTTGCCATAGAGCAGCGTGATGGCAACGCCGCGCGCGTCGGCGTCGGCGAGGCGGTCGGCGAAGTTGGGCGAGAGTTTGAGGTAGGGCGTGACGAGCACTAGGCTGGTCTGAGCGTCGCGGGTGAGATGTTCGAGGTCTGCGGCAACGCCGGACGTAGTGAGGAAGCGCATGAGGGAGGCACTGGTGGAGCGATCGATAAAGCGCCCGATTGAAGCAAGCGACTATGATAATGCTCGCTTGCCCGAACGAATGTCGCAAGAGGGTTTGAATGGTACTGCACGCATTCGTCCTGCATAGTAGACAATCCGGTGGGTCGCGATTAAGGACTTAGCGGCTCGGATCGGTGGTTGAAGTGGCGGTAGGTCATCACTCGCCTGGCCGCCTACGTGGCGGTCCCACACCCCGATCTACATGTCGTTCGCCACTCGCATCCCGTATCTCCCGAAGACCACCGGCACGCTATCCGCTCCCTTCCTACTTCGCTCCAGCGACGTGTCCGTCGTGGTACCGGTACGCGACAACCGGTCGGGGGCGCAGCGGCTGCTCGGCTCGCTCGTGCTGACCGGCGCTTCGCCTCGGGAAGTGATCTTCGTCGACAATCTCTCAGGCGTGCCGCTCCGGCTGAATGCCGAGCAGGCGCCGTTTCCGGTACGCGTCGCCACGTGCGACACGCCCGGACCGGCGAGTGCGCGCAATGCCGGCGCGGCCCTGGCCAGCGGCGACTGGCTGCTGTTTCTCGACAGCGACTGCATCGCTCGGCCCAGACTGATCGAGCAGTACGCGCGTCATCTCGACGGCTCGCTCGCCTACGCGGGAGGCGTGACAGCGCTGGGCAGCGATCCGCTCTCGGCCTACTACCAGTCGCAGGAGATCCTGGTACCGCGCCACGTCGAGCCAGGCAGGCCGCACTATCTGGTGACGGCCAACGCGCTGGTGTGGCGGGAGGCGTTCGAGCGGGTAGATGGCTTCGACGAGGGTTACCCGAGCGCTGCGGGCGAGGACGTCGATCTGGGATTGAGGCTTGGGGCGCTGGGCAGGCTGGCCTACGCCGATAGCGCCATCGTGGCACACGACTTCGGCGACGGATGGAGCGGATTCGCCCGGCGGTTCGTGCGCTACGGGGCGGGCAACCGGCGAGTGGGCGATCGCTTCGGCGTGGACATGACGCCAAGGCCGTTCGCACCGAACCGCCGCTCGGTGTTCAACTGGGTGGTAGCGGCAGCGCAGTATGCGTTGCTTTGGTGGGGCTACCACTCGGCCGAATTTTCGACTCTTTCGAGGTCGCGCATGCTGCGCGCTACCAGCATGAGCTGCCGCGTCGCAGAAAGGGCGGCCATCAGGCCATCGCCGAATGGTGGCGCCAAGCCCTTCGATTCGAGGCGTGACCTTTCGTCCGCAAACCACTCGGTAGCCAGGCCCAAATAGTACAAACAGCGGTGGACCAATTTCGCACTATGCGAAACGCATGTTGCGAAACAGCGTTAATGGCAAAGTCACGTTCACCGCCAAGCCGTTGAAAGCATCCACCACAAACCCGTTCGAATACGGCGGCATTGTAGGCGAAGGCTCCTTCTGCAACCGCACGCAGGAACTAGCCGACCTCAGCAGGGCGGCGCAGAACGGAGATCGGCTGCTCGTCTATGCAGAGCGGCGCATGGGCAAGACTTCACTCGTCCAGAGAACCGCCGCCTCGCTCGACCCCGCGTCGTTCATCAGCGTCTACGTCGATGCCTGGCCGACAAGCGATGCCGTTTCTCTGGCCAAGGCTATCGCGACCGCCACTGTTCAGGCATCGGAAAGCCGGGTCGACAAGGCGCTCGAGGCAGCGCGCTCCGTCGTCAGACGCCTCGT
>CAXBBB010000410.1:0-3332 GCA_963973615.1 uncultured Rhodothermales bacterium
CTCATGAGCGTATTGACGCGCAACTTCCAGGCGACCTACAGCGGAAATCGTGCCCCCCACGGCATCTTTCTGCACGCTGGCACCTTCGAACACGAAGAGTTTCGCACGAC
This sequence comes from uncultured Rhodothermales bacterium, assembly GCA_963973615.1. GTDB lineage: Bacteria > Bacteroidota > Rhodothermia > Rhodothermales > BA12 > CAXBBB01. Next base: position 111 of record CAXBBB010000410.1, read on the forward strand.
CTACCGTCGTGCTCTTCGGCACATGTCCGCTCAACCGGATACCTGGTTTGTCTCAATGAGCACCGTCATCGATTGGATGCGAGCGCCAGTCCCAGCGTCGCAGATGCCTGCATGGATGGCGAAACGCTGCCAACCCGGTCAGGCCTGCGACACTGTCGTTTCGACCGATGATCGAGAAGTCGCACGTGCCGTTCGGCTGGCTCCAACCGTTACGACCGGGACGGTCACTATTTTCGGTACGATCACTGCCAAAGAGCCGATTCGGATCTACGACACCCTTGGTCGACTCGTCGTGACCGTGCCTCCGGATACACGGATGCTCGATCTCTCCTCCTTTCCGACCGGCTCGTTTTTCGTACGAATCGGCACCGATGTGCATATGGTGACGCGCGTCAACTGACCGGTGCTGTACCGCTCTAGCAGCGGCCTGCGGACAGAGCGCGAGATGGTCAGTACATTTCGCCAAGCCGAGCGCACTCCAGAACTCACGGGGGTCAGTGAGGCGTTCGACAAGTGGAACGACCTTTGAGTTATCACGACCACAGCCTACGCATCCCTTATGTCGATCCCCCTACGCCTTTTCCTCTTCCTCCTGGCCGCGTCTTGGGTTGTTGCCTCTGCTGCCCACGCGCAACCTGAGTACTCGTGCGATCCCGCCGCGTGTACGCTGCCGGATTGCCTGTGCGCATCGACCCAGCCGCCCGGGGGCCTTGCGCTCTTTGAGGTACCTCAGTTCGTGCTCGTCACATTCGATGATTGCATTCAGACGAACAACGAAGCCGACATTCGGCCCATGCTCGCAGGTGTGCGCAATCCCAACGGCGCCCCTATCAACGTCACGTACTTCCTGAGCCTCGAAGGATGCGCCCGCGACGATACAACCGAAGCCGCCGTCGTGCTGGATCGCATCAGCGCCGGAGACGAGATCGCTGTCCATACGGTCACGCATTCGACGTCCGACACGACCAGTTTCAGCACGTGGCGACGCGAGATCGCGGGCGTGCTCACCTACCTCGACCGGCTGGGCGTTCCTCGCGAGCAGCGCGGCTTCCGTGCGCCGTTCGTAGCGACCAACGCAGCTCTGTTCGACGTACTCGAGACGTTAGGCATTCTCTACGACTCGTCGATCTACGACTCGCCCTTCTTCAGTCCCGTCTCCAACGGCGTCGACAAGTTCACCTGGCCCTATACGCTCGACTATGGACCCGCGCAAAACTGCGGTACCTGGGCCACCTTCAACAACTGCACCGACGACCCCAAGCCCGGCCTGTGGTCGATCCCCGTCTACTACCACGTCGACGTACGATCCAATGGCGAGCACCGGAGCGATTACTTCGGCACGTTTGACGTCGGAAACCCCACGTTTTCGTTCAGCCAGAAGTTTACCGGCGATGTACTCTACCAGGTATTAGTAGACAACTTCATCGTTCGCCACCGAGGCAACCGGGCGCCGCACGGCGTTTACCTCCACGCGCCGACGTTTCAGACCGCCGAGTATCGGGAGCCGTACAACCGCGCGCTCCGCTACATGGCCTCGCAGCGCGACACCTGGTTCGTCACCGGCGAGACGCTGATCCGCTGGATGCGCGACCCCGTTCCGGCATCGCAAATGTCCGCCTGGATCTCGGGCAACTTTACCTCGGCCGACGACCCCAATCGCATCTCCGACTTGCGCCTGACCCCTTCGATCACGACCGGGTTGGTCCGCGTCGACGGTTCGATTCCGCCTGGATCCGTCGCCGAGGTGTACGACGCGATGGGACGCCGCGCCTTCTCGTTCTCCATCGCTTCAGGCGACCGTATCAACCTCAGCGCTTTGGCCTCGGGACTCTACTTCGTTCGCATTGGAGAAACGGTGCGCGGTGTCACCCTTCGGAAGTAGGAGACAGATGGTCAGTGGTTGGAGGGAGTCGTCGGCCCTACTGACAGCGCCTCTTCCTGGCGCTCTCCACCGCTCACAATAGCTGCGATGGCGCGCAACTGTTCGGCCAGCGGCGACAGGTCGCCCGCAAATGCGTCGAGCATAGCGCCGTGTGCTCCTGCGGCAATGGCGGCTCGGGTGAGCGACGCGGTCTTATCGGACTTGCCGGTGCCATAGGTCGCGTCGGCAAAGACGGGGAGGTGGCTGCGCGCCTGAACAGCCGCCATGCTCGAAACGTCGAGGATGCGCGTCGGCTCTCCGAACAGCCGCAATCCGCCTTCACACAGCACGACCTGTTCGTTGCCACCGGCCAGCACGTAATCCGCAGCGACGAGCCACTCTTCGACCGTTGCGTTGGCGCCCCGGTAGAGCAGGACCGGCGTACGCAACGTGCCCAGGTGTTGGAGCAGGTCGGTGTCCGTCATGCGGTGCGCGTTGGAAACGAGCAGGTCGGCATGATGCGCTGCCGCGTCGGCTTCCGACGGTGTGCCGACGGCAACGGCCAGTGCCAAGCCTGCCGACTGGGTCGCGGCTCCCATGCGGTTCAGATGATCGGCGATGGGTTCGGGCGCCTGGGTCGGACGCGCGGCACGAGGTCCGCCAAAGCCGAAAGCGGCACCGGCGCTAGCAGCAGCGTGGGCCGCTTCAAGCAGATCAGATGCGGTATCGAGCCGAGCGCCTAAGACCAACGATCCGTCGCCGAAGCGTACGTTACCAACAGGGACGATGGTAGCCTCCTGCTTCCACGCGCGACTGGCGAAGCGGTAGGCCTGGGTCACACGGTGAACTTGTGCTACACCGGGGAGCCGCAGTATCTGTCGCACGTCGAATCCTGGCTGAACCCCCAGTGCGCCCAGCACGGCCTGCGCTTCGCCGCTCGACTTATGTACGTCGAAACCCAACTGGCTCAGATGGCCGATGACGGCCTCGGTCTGCGAAGCCGAGGCGTCGGGATGGAGGACGACGATCATGGCGAAAAAGCGGTTTGCGTGTCGCAAGGTACGACTTCTCAGGATGAGGCTCCCGGTCTCACATCGACCCATTAGAACAAGTGCACAACACGCCAAACCCTACTTTATCGCCACTCTATGCCGTTTCCTGCGCCCTGATCAAATGTCGGCACAGCGTTTGAGAAGCCTTTTTGCAATCCCCTCGATCAGTCTTATGGAATCCACCCTCGCTCCCAGCACGCCGCTCGCCGCGACCTATACGCCCAAGATCCTCACCGGCATCGACGCCATCGACCGGAACTGGGGCGGCTTCTACCGCGGCGTCGGCGGAGAGCTGGTGCTGGGCCCGTT
>CAXBBB010000411.1:0-3331 GCA_963973615.1 uncultured Rhodothermales bacterium
TGGACAAACGGTCGTCGATGTGGCCGAAGTCGTGCGGCAAGCGCACGCGGTTGGCGCGCTGGTACTGGTCGACGGTGCCCAGGCCGCTCCGCACGCCCGGATCGACGTGCAGGCGATCGGCGCCGACTTCTACACGTTCAGCGGGCACAAAGTCTATGGGCCGATGGGCATCGGCGTGCTGTGGGGCCGAACCGAGTTGCTCGACGCCATGCCCCCCTACCAGGGCGGCGGCGACATGATCGAGACGGTCACGTATGAATCGGCGACGTGGAACAGCCTGCCGCACAAGTTCGAAGCCGGAACGCCCAACGTCCCCGGTGTGCTCGGCCTGGCCGCCGCGCTCGACTGGGTCGAAGGTATCGGCCTCGATGCTATTTCCGAGCACGAAGCCGACCTCCTCTCCTATGCCACCGAAAAGGTGTCGGCGTTGCCCGGCGCTCGGATCGTCGGGACGGCACCCCAGAAAGCGGGCGCGCTGTCGTTCGTGTTCGACCAGGCGCATCCGTACGACGTGGGGACGCTGCTCGACCAGATGGGCGTCGCCGTGCGGACGGGACACCACTGCGCGCACCCGCTGATGCGTCGGATGGGCGTCGAAGGCACGATCCGTGCTTCCCTTGCCGCCTACACGACGCGGGACGAGATCGACGTGCTGACCCAGTCGCTCGAACGCGCGCTGCGGATGGTAGGCTGAACCGCTCGGCTTTCCCTCAGCCCGTTACCACACAATTTCGGGCGATGCGCGTTCGGATGCGTTGATTGTACTCCAATGGAAACACAGCCCTCCCGCTCTCGGATACGCCGCACCGCCTCGCGTTGGTACGACCGTGTGGAAAACGTCGCCGCTGAACGGCCTGTCCATCTCGCGTTCTACGTGTTTTTGGGCGTTGCCGCCATCGTGATTCCCATCTCTCTACCGTTCTATCTAGGCGATACCAAGAGCTTTCTGGAGAATCTCGCCGCAGAAGCGCACGGGATGATCTTTGACTTGCTCGTAATTGGCTGGTTCATGTTCTGGTTGCAGCGACAGGGCGAGCGCAGGCTGAGGGCCAACCGCTACCGCGAGGAGATCGATGACTTTCTGGGCTGGCATACCGCAGAAGCGTCGCTCCGCATCGCGGGCAATGTGCGCAGGCTCAACCGGCTAGGTGTTACGCACAAACTGACGCTCACCGAAGCTCACCTCAAGGGAGCAGGACTTTCGGGCGCTCACTTGTCCGAAGCCGATCTGTGGGGTGCCGAACTCACGGGCGCAATTCTGGGTGGTGCAAAGCTCGACGGCGCAAATATGGCGGGCGCGCGTCTACAAGCAGCAAACCTGGAACGCGCGCACCTGCACGGTGCCGACCTGAGAGGCAGCGACCTCACCGAAGCCAGTCTCGAACGTGCCCACCTGGAAAGCGCCGACCTCCGTGCCGCCGATCTCACTGGCTGCGACCTTCAGTTCGCCTCGCTGCCGTCTGCTCAGTTGGAGCGCGCATGTCTATTCCGGGCCAACCTGCGCGGGGCCCGCTTGGACCGCGCAAATATGAAAGGCGCTCTCCTCGAACGGGCCAACCTGCAAGGCGCACACCTCAACGGCGCCGATTTACGCGAATCCGAGCTTGAAGGCGCCGACTTCACCGATGCCAACCTCGCCGACGCCCAACTACCCGAAGGCGACGCTTTGGTCGCCTTATTTTGCGGCGTTAAGAGCTTGGTTCGCACCCAGTTCAACGACGAGGCCCAGAAGACGCTACACGACAGCCTGCCTCACCTCTTCGAGCAGCACGCTGCAGTCTAGGCAGAGTTGTACCGCACCGGAGGAGTAGTTCCTCGTCCTACCCCCGCTTCATCCTGAGCGAAGTCGAAGGATCACCTTGTCAGCGACGGAAATCTTCCGACGGACTCAGATGACGGTGGAGAATGTGCGGAGCTTGGCTTTGTCTCTGGCTTACTTCGTCACCCAGACGCGGAGCAGCGAGATGAGTTGATCGACGTTGACCGGCTTAGTGATGTAGTCGCTCGCTCCCGCGGCCAAGCACTTTTCCCTATCGCCGCGCATGGCTTTGGCGGTAACGGCGATTACGGGCAGATTGGCCAGACGCTCGATTTTACGAAGGGCTTGCGTCGTCTCGTAGCCGTCCATTCCAGGCATCATCACGTCCATCAGCACCACGTCGATGCTGCTGTCTTTCTGCAAGAAATCCAGCCCTTCGCGCCCGCTTTCGGCGTACACGACGTCCATCTGATGGCGTTCGAGCAGGCTTTGAAGGGCGAAAATGTTGCGGATGTCATCATCGACGATCAGGACGCGACGACCGGCGAGGGTCGCTTCGGGGCGGTGCATCTGCTTGAGCATCTGCCGCTGCTCGGCGGGCAGCGTTGCTTCGTCGCGGTGTAGGTGAAGAGCGGCCTCATCGAGCAAGCGATCAAACGCGTCGACGTCTTTGGCGACGACGGCTTCGGCGCGCTCCTGGAGCCGCTTTACTTCCTCTGGTTTGAGATCGCGTCCGGTGTGGACGATGACAGGCAGGTTGACCAGACCCAACTCTTCTCTGATCGTGTCGATCAACTCGAAGCCGCTCATGTCAGGCAAGCCCAGGTCAATGACGACACAGTCGAACGCTCCGGTACCCAGCGCAGCGATTGCTTCCTCGCCCGTCGCCACACCGACGATATCGACACCATCTCCAGCCATCAGATCGCCGACGGCTCGGCGCTGATCGTCGTTGTCCTCCACCACCAGCAAGCGGCGCGCAGGCTTTTCGGTCAGCGTCTTCATGCGCTGCAACTGCTCGTGAACCGACTCGGTCGTGACTGGCTTGCTCAGTTGGGCAACGGCACCTTTGCGCTGCCCGCGCGGCAGTTGGTCGCTCACCGACACGATCAGAACAGGCACGTGGCGTGTCTGCGGGTCGGTTTTCATGCGATCGAGGAACGTCAACCCGTGCATGCCGGGCAGCTTGAGGTCGAGCGTGACGGCAGCAGGTTTGTAGCGCTTGAGCGACGCTGCGGCCTCCTCGCCGTGCTCGGCGACGACGGCCTTGAAGCCCTTCTCGTGCGCCACGTCGATCAAGATGCGCGTAAAGGCACGATCGTCTTCGACGATCAAAAGAACGGCATCTCCCTCTTCGATAGAGTTGCGATCGTCCTCGATGGGTCCGATCCTACGCAGTGCGTCGGTATCGGGCTCGCCCTGTTGTGCAACGGCTTCCTTAGCACTCGGCTTGGAGCCTTGGTTCTGCGCGCGAGCTTGCGGCGTATTGGGCTGAGGCGAGTCTTCTACCGAAACGGGTTTGGAAGGGACAGGCTCAGCAGGAGGACGCACCGGCTTGGGCACGTGCGCGCC
>CAXBBB010000412.1:0-3327 GCA_963973615.1 uncultured Rhodothermales bacterium
CCCACGCATGCGCGCCGACGATTAGCACGCCTTGCGGATCCGGGTGCGCCAGTCCCAGCCAGCGTGCCAGCGGCGAGATCGTCAGGCCGTAGACGAGGACCGTCCCGACGATGACCAGAAAGATGATCGGCACGATGATGTCGCCCTGCCCCGGCAAGATCTCGTTGACGCGGATCGAAAAGATGCTCGCAACAGCGGCGGCGACGATCCCGCGCGGGGCCAGCCAGGCCAAAAATGCCTTCTCACGCCAGTCGATGCGCGTGCCAATCGTCGACAGGTAGACGGCGAGCGGGCGAATCGCCAGCATCATGACGGCAAGAAACGCGAGGCTTCCGGGTGTCACGTAGTCTAGTGCGGATTTGTCGATCCGAGCGCTCAGGACGATGAACAGGACCGAGATCAGCAGCACGCGCAGGTCCTCCTTGAACTCGACGATGCGGCGGATCGGCGCGTAGTTCTGGTTCGCCATGAAAATGCCCATCAGCGTCGTCGCCAGCAGGCCGCTTTCGTGCTGGAGCATCTCGGTAAGCGCAAAGACCGCGACGACCACCATCAGCGCGACGGAGTTTTGCAGGTAGTCCGGTAGCAACCGCCTACGCAGCAGCATGACGAGCAATGCGGCGCCCGCCAGCGCTCCGCCGATGCCGATGAACAGTTCTTTGACGATGCCTTCGAACGTGTGGAAAACGAGCGCTCCTAGGCCTTGTACACCTGGCTCGTTGATGAGTAAAATCGTTTCCAGCACCAGAACAGCCAGAATCGCCCCGACCGGGTCGACGACGATGCCTTCCCACTTGGCAATCGTCCCAACGCGTCCCATCGGACGCACGTGGCGCAGTAGCGGGATGATCACCGTCGGTCCCGTGACCGTCAGGATGCCGCCGATGATCGCCGCGATGCTCACGCTGACGCCCAGCAGCCAGTAGGCCGCCAGTCCGGTCAGCACGCCCGTGACGGCAACGCCAATCGTGATCAGGTTGCGCACCACATTGCCGACGCCTTCCAACTCGCGCAGCCTGAGCGTCAGCCCGCCTTCGAACAGGATGATGCCGACGGCCAGCGACACGAACGCGAACAACCCGTCACCCTGTAGCAAACTCGGATCGAGCAGCCCGGTGACCGGACCAGCCAGGAAGCCGAATGCCAGCAGCAGCAGAATCGATGGCAGACGGAAGCGCCACGCAAGCCACTGCGCCCCAACGCCGAGTACGAATACGGCGCCGGCGGCCAGGAGGAGAGTTTCGGTCAAAGCCAGTCGGTTAGGTGAACCTTAAAGGTACGGAATGGGGGTCTACCGTCAGCAGAACACTGCTTGCCGCGAATGCGGGGCTTAGTTTCGTCGCCTATGATAATCTGGCTCCAAAAATTTCGCTATACCGCCGTCTCGCTAGTAGGGACAGTTCTGCTCCTTGGCGCCTTAGGAATGTTGCTCGCAGGCGTAGGAGCCATAGTCACAGGTACGGTAACATGGTTAGCAGGGTTTGCAGTAAAGGGCATTTCAGGCCCAAAGATGCTACTGACTGGGATCGGGTTGTGCATTGGCGCCGTGCCGTGCCATATGACCTCTTGCGGAGTCATCATGCTAGCTTATAAATGGAATATGGACGTCGAGAGAAAAGCCAGGTCTTGCGCGTGCTTCAATGCCGATGACCAGACATAAGATCAGATGACCGTAACGCCCTCGTCGTCGGCGAACGCGATTGGGGTGCGCGCGTGTGGACTGCTCATCCAAATCCGACCTCTCATGTCCGCAGCGAACTCTGGCACCTTTCTCATCGGCGGCGACCTGCCCGTCCATCGCCTGGGCTACGGCGCCATGCAGATCACCGGCGACGGCGTCTGGGGCGATCCGGCAGACCCCGACCAGGCGCTCGCTGTCCTCAAACGAGCCGTCGAGTTGGACGTCACGCTCATCGACACGGCGGACAGCTACGGCCCGTTCGTTAGCGAAGACCTGATCGCCCAAGCGCTTCATCCGTATCCCGACGATCTCGTCGTCGCCACCAAAGGCGGACTGACGCGGACGGGGCCGGGCAAGTGGCATGCCGTCGGGCGTCCGATGTATCTGCGGCAGTGCCTCGAAATGAGCCTGCGCCGCTTGAAACTGGAGCGCATCGACCTCTACCAACTCCACCGCGTCGACGACAAGGTGCCGATGGAGGACCAACTGGGCGAGTTGAAAGCAATGCAGGACGAGGGCAAAATCCGCCACATCGGGCTGAGCGAAGTATCGGTCGAGCAGATCGAGCAGGCCCGCGCCATCGTCGACGTGACGACGGTGCAGAACCTCTACAACATCGGCACGCGCCAGCACGAAGACGTGGTCGATTACTGCGAGACGAACGGCATCGGCTTCATTCCGTGGTATCCGCTCAACACGGGCAAACTGCTCCAGACCGACGATAGCCCGCTCGCCCGCGCCGCCTCGGACTTCGACGCGACGCCCGCCCAGGTCGCGCTGGCGTGGCTGCTCAAACGCTCGCCCGTGATGCTGCCGATTCCCGGCACGAGCAAGGTGGCCCATCTCGAACAGAACGTCGCCGCTGCCGATCTCGAACTGAGCGACGAGGTATTCGCCAGCCTGAGCGACGCAGATCACGACTGACGCGAGTTTACGCCCCGAATCCACAGCATCGGGCGGATGGTCGGCCGCATCTTGGCCGCGACTATCCGCCCGATTTCGTGATACCGCGCCCACTCCTCGCCCTTCTGCTCTGCCTCGTGCTCTCGGGGTGCCTGCCGAATAGCTGCCGCCGCGAGGAAGACCGCTCGCTCTTCGCCGCCGACAGCGCGTCGATTGCGCTCGCCGAGACGATTGCGGTCGACACGCTCCAAATCGTTTGGCAATCGGGCGACTTCGCCTTCCCTCGCACCCTAGGGTGGGGAACGGACGGCGCGCTGTGGGCCGTCGATGCGGAGCGCGCCCAGGCGATGGCGTTCGACAGCAGCGGGACGATCACGCGCCTGATCGAAACCGATCTGGAAGCACCCTACATCGCCGGATTCCGAGGCGACTCGCTCGTCCTGTTCCAGCCATCGCCCGCGCTCTTCGCCGTCTACGGAGCCGGCGGCGATGCGCCGCGCCGACTCGACGTGCCCGATCTCCCCGACGACCGGGCCATGCTGCGCTACGGATCGGTCTGGGGCGATGGATTCGTGTTCAAGGGTCTGAGCGAGACCACGCCGCCGTTTCTGCTAACGATGGACGCGCACGGCGGCTCGTCCCAACGCTACGCCTTGCCCGGCCCGTTCTGGCGCTACGCCGGACTGATGAAGCCAACCGCGAACGGCGACCTGCTCAGCCTCGCCGGTTTCCGCCCCGTCGTC